>CALMWT010000034.1 GCA_937870855.1 uncultured Taibaiella sp. | reverse complement strand
AATAGCCGCAGATAGTCGTATATCTCGGTCATGGAGCCGACGGTGCTGCGCGGTGTGCGCGTTGTTACTTTTTGCTCGATGGCAATAGCAGGACAAATGCCACGTATATAGTCCACATCTGGCTTATCCATGCGCATGAGGAACTGGCGCGCATAAGCGCTAAGGCTTTCTGCATAGCGACGCTGCCCTTCTGCAAAAAGCGTATCCATGGTAAGCGAAGACTTACCCGAACCTGAAACGCCGGTTACGACAACTAATTTATTTCTCGGAATAGCAACGTCAATATTCTTCAGGTTGTGCATACGCGCACCTTTGATGAAAATGACATCGGAGGGTTGGAGATTGTTGGAAGGGTTGGAAAGGTTGATATCTATATGAGGCTCGGAGATGCCATAGACCTTTTCTTCTGCCTGCTCTTTTTTTACTGCCTTCTTCTTCGCTGCTTTCTTTTCTGCCATAAAATTGGGAAGGAAGCGAAGTTCGGAAGGGTTGGTGAGAATGCCAACGGCGTGAATTGAGCGTTTTGTTCGCTGTTCGCGAATTGCGAACAGAAGCCTAAAATCATTATACTAAATTTAGGAGCTGAGTATTATGCGTATGGATACCGAAAAAAGAATTGCTCAATTAATAACTGAAGCTCATGTGCCGGAATATCGTAGCGACCGATCTCTGCAAATTGAGAAGGAAGCGCGTAAGTTCTACGGGCATTTAGCAGAGGATTGCATCATCATAGACATAGAGGCGCTGATGAATCTACCTGTGCGAGGTTTTCTCGTACCGGGCATTTGGCGGGACTCATCTACATTGGTTCCGGTAAGAAAGACCTTCCTGACAGATTATTTAAAGGATATTGAAACGCCTTTTGAAAACATTGAGCAAATGCTTCTTCTTAAAGGAGTGCTTACACCCTGTTATGTTTTGAAACTGACAAAAGCGATTGATAGCGAGGAAGAGGTAATAGAAACGTTGGAAAGTGACACTGTAGTATCGCTGGATATACCGCGGAGTTAATAAATTCCAGCGTTGGGTACATTACTAAGATTTCTTTTAGTTACTAATTCTTGTTTTTGAGTGGGTACACCGCCTCAAGTCTTGATAGACATCGAACATGTCGGAAGGTTCAAATAAATCTCATAACTGGAATAAAGTTCGTTGCTTTTCATCGTATCGCCACCCAGTTAAATCTTTCTCGATTTCAATACCTATATTGCTTACAAAATTCCCACGCGCTTCGTATTTCTCTACAACTGATCTAAAGGCTCTTTTAAACCTACCTCCCATCATGGAGGAGGTTAAATTCTTGCTGATATCATAAAGGTATGCGATCGCAACACGTTCTCCCTTTTGTTCGTAGACACCGTAGAGGCCTCGAACTTTACCCTTTTGCCACTCATGGATTATTTCATCGTCTTTTCGCAACTGATAAACTTCATCACTTTCTATCAAGGTGTGGGTTTCGCTTGAATTACATCCAAAATATCTTTTTATACGATGCCAGTGAACAATCCAAGGTTGTCCCGAATAAAGCGCAGACGTAAGATGCTTGTAAAGTTTTTGTTCATGGTCAGTAGACGAAAAATAAGGAATCGCAATTTTTGAAAAGCTATTGATCGGAGGTGTGAAATTCAAGGATTCAGAAACAAACTTTCTCCATTCGATAATAAGATGAATAAAGTCATCACCTTGTTCTAAGAAAATGGGAAAAGCTGAGTTCTCTGCGTTTTTAAAATCATTGGGCAATGTTTCTTCATACTCTCCATGTTCGATGCTATCTAATCCTCTTATTTTGAAGCACGATGACAAATCATCAGATATGCGGTCAAATACGTTTCGATTTTTCTTTGCCGAGGCAAACGCTTTAAAAAAATTCTCGTTTATACTTTGCCATCTCCCATTAGCTGATTTCTGTTCAATAACAGGATAGGGCAACAGGAAAATAAAGAAACTTGGATCCCTTTTTATCGCATTGTCATCAATAGGCTCAAAACACCAATTCGTTTCACCTGTCTTCAAGTTGAAACAACCGTAAAGTCGATCAACCAATTGTTCATCATTGTGAAAGGCACGAAATAGAAATTTTGACTTTACCTCAAAATGAAAATTGAGATCAGAAACAATGTCAAACACTGAAACGTAGTCGTCGAAACCAAACGGTGATGGTAAACTTTGGTTCGTTCCGCCTAAACCTTCTCTGCTGGCGGTTTGATAAGGAAAAAAATACCCGATAGTACCAGAAAGAAGTACATCCATATACTCTGTTAATCGATGTTGAACATGTTTTGACTATCTCCTTCAAGAAACCCGTTGAAAAATTGCTCATTGTAAAATTGCTCTTGATTTCGCTCCTTTTGCAGTTGTAGCTGCATCTGATTGTCTGAGTAAGCTTCGTCTTCATCAATTTTTATTAGCTCGTACATTTTATCAACTATTGCTACAGCTTCATTCTCTGTAAGTTCAAAATACGGGACTAAAAGTGAACCTATATCAAAAGAGCTAGGAGATGAGCAAAGCATTGTAGCAAGATAATTTTGGTATTGAACTCCGAAATTTAAAGCTTCCGAAAAACTCTTAAAAAAAAATGTGTCACTACAATTTTCTTCAGGATGAGTCCTTGAATTTCTATAGCCTAAAGAGATGTAATCTTGGAGAGATGAGGAGAAAATTGGTAGATAATGATTGTTCGGAAATTTATTAATACTTATCGCAAGCTGGTCTTTCTCATGTGAAAATTGTATCTGGGGGAAAGGAATACTAAAGGATGCAAAGGTTGGCGTTCGTTTAGTGGAAAGATAATATGGGAAGTACTTCTTCAGAAAATAGTTTTCTTTTTCACGAGAAACCAAGTAACTCCTTCCACTGATAGGGTTGAAAAAACATAAGATGTTCCCTTTATCCGTTTCTTCTTCCCAAAATAAAATCCTGCTCCTAAAAATCTCGAGTATAGCCAATGGAACGTATTTATCGGCAAAAAAGGAGTTGTTGAGTTGTTCCTTATACCAGAGCCCAGTTATTATAATGTGCTTATTTGCTTCAATCATCCTGAGGTATTTTTCTATTCACGTATCGTTCTATCATGTGCATTCCTATGTGTTTGTCTCATCTTTATTTTCAAACCAATAATAACCCTTTTCGATTAAGTCTCTATAACTCTGTCGGGCAAGTGATACTGAAGATTGTCCAACTTAAAATCTTCTTCTATAAATTTCCATTGTCTCGCATCCTTGTTCCATTGCATAAAAAATGGTAAGAGTCGTTTATTAGGATACACTTTCCATTTATTTTTGGAAGGGCTCACTCGGATATGATAGCCGTCAATAATTTTCTCCATGAGATAAAGTTCGCATACTTTTACGTCTTACAATAATCATTTGGTCAGTAAAATACAAAGGCGATTACTTCTAATCACGTCAATTGGCTTTTAGTAGCTTTGTCAATCTTGTTCGGGATGGAGCAATTACTCTGATCAGTGCCTTGTTGCAATCTACCCTTCCCCCTACGGTAAGACATCTCCTTTACGAAGCGAGAGCCACAGGAGAGGGGTTATTACAGATGCCGCTTTACATACATCACTTCCGGCATTGGCACTATACATGTAATGCTCCGGTTTACATCAGTATGCTATTTAAAAGGGAAAATGAATACACTATTTCCGCCAAGATTCATATCCTTCGTTTCGAAATAAACGACAGGGTCAATAAAAAGGATGTTTTGTTCTTCGTATAAGAAGATATTCTCATCATGCAAATCCTCCAGCAGCACGCCAAGTTTGGCGCTGTAGTAGTCATCATTCTTTATTCGTACAAAGCCATGTGTCTGCAGGTGATGTTCAATGATCTCCCGCGACGCGCCTTTGTCTAAAATTGCAAACTGCTGCCTGGTGATTGCTGCAAGCATTCCGTTGTCGAGGGTAAAGCCAACAAGATCGTAACGCGTAGCGGGAAAGAGAAAGGAGTGCATTAAAAGCCTGTTGAAATAGTCGAGCCAGGTATAGTGATATATGGCTGCATTGAGCTTGAGAACCGTAACACCATCTTCTGCAAGGAAAACTTTTTGCTCTGCGCCCTCACCAATTTTGCGTGATTGGTATTTGTCAACGAATGTTTTTTCTTCAACCCAAAGCCCGCTCTCACAGGCATGCGCTATGAGTGCTTCTTCTTCCGCCGGTTTTACTGCTGCGCTGAATCGTGCCCTTTCTTTACGGTTGATCGGCTCTGTTTCTTTAGCCGCTGCACTTGCTCCCTGGCTTCGTCCACAGATAGCGGCAGCCTCTTTCGTTGCCTTATCAAAGTAGTCATCACCGCTTCTTCGTTCCTCACCCATAAGTTGCCTAAGTACCGGCGGGAAATGCGTGTCCATGTTTTGTTGGTCGGCTTCATATTGTTTGCAAATATCTAAAGGTACAAAGATTGAGCCTTACTGTTTATCGAGAAACTCTTGCAAAAACAGATAGATAGCGAGTGGTATATCTTCGGTACAAAATCAAAGCAGGAACATTGGATTTTATCCTCGTTCCAATGTGGCAAATCTTTGCCTTACTTCGAATTTTCAAGAATCATCATCTCCGAAAAACTATTTCCTTCTTTCATCACCTTTCCGTCCTCGTTATACGTGCAGTACCAAATCATAGCGCCAGATGGTGCGTAGAATATTTCAAGGCTTGGCCAATCGTTATCGTAGAAAAGTACCTTGAGGAAGCCATAGACATCTGCATGGTGATTGGTAAAACCAGAAAGATAGAGTGAATCTGTGCCTTCTGTAACGGAAAAGCAGAACTGATAGCCAATGCGCCATGAGTCGCTATTACTCGTTACAACTTTAAAACAACGAACGCCCGGCGGCTGCGCAACACTAAAGCACGGTAGCATGATAAGAAGTATAAAGACAAGGAACCGCACAGAGAATCTGATTTAAATATTGAAAGTACGAAACATGGGCACCATTACTTCAGCACGATTCATTTCAAAGTTTTCCCGCAGAAACTCGCAGATATTTGATGTTTTCTTTCCGCAGACATCCGCTGAATTATCTGCGATAGTCTGCGTGTTATTCTGCGCTTTCTGCGGGAAATATTTCTTTCCTTTTCTCTCCGTCCGCCTGATTCTTGCCCACACGAACCCATGCGAGCATACACTTTTTAACGCACACTCTTTTTCGTCTGACCCGGAAGCATTTTTTCAGAGCCGTCCATTTCAAATTTTCCCGCAGAGACTCGCAGATATTTGTTGTATTTTTTTTCGCAAACATCCGCTGAATTATCTGCGATAGTCTGCGTGTTATTCTGCGCTTTCTGCGGGCATACATGCCTTGTTCTGAATAAACCCTCAACTATCAGCCTCAACCCTCACCCCTGCACGGGAAAGTACAGCTTAAAAGTTGCCCCGATATCGGGCCGGCCGTGTGCTATGATGTAGCCGCCGTGGTTCACCATTACCCTTTGGCAAATAGCCAGTCCTATTCCTTTACCAGAATACTCCGATTGTTTGGTGTGGAGGCTCTGAAATATCTGAAACATTTTCTTGATGAACTTGTCTTCAAACCCAATACCATTATCTGCAATGGTGATGCGGCAAAATTCTTTTGGCTGAGACATGACGATGCCATATTCCCGAAGTTCTGAGCCATTTACCCTGTCGTAGCGAATGGAAATAATGGGCGTTTTTTCTTCTTTAGAAAATTTCAGAGCGTTGTCGAGCAAAGAACGAAACAATAGTTGCAACTGCTTGTGATGCCCTGTGACGGTGGGCAACGCTTCAATATGTACCTCTGCTTTTTTCTCCGCTATTCTTTCATCAAGGTCGGACAGTACCAGTTGCAGCAGTTGGTTTAGCTCTATTTCTTCCATGTGCTCTTCCTTTACGAGGCTGGTGAGGTTCATGAGGTCGCCGATGAGGTCGTGCATTCTTGTGGCCGAACTATTGATGCGCTCCAGTGTGGTTTTGCTCTCGTCGTCTATCGAGTCTTTTTTTACATAGAGCGTTCTGTTGCTGAATATCTGAATTTTGCGAAGCGGTTCCTGCAAGTCGTGGGAGACGGCGTAGGCTATTTGCTCGAGTTCTGCATGAGATCTTTTTAAGTCGCGCATTTTCATCTGCAATTCATCCTGGTAGCGCATTCTCTGTTTTAACTCCCGAATCATGAAGAAGAAGAGAACGAGCGTAACGAAGGCAAAAATGGTGAGCAGGTACCGGATAGTGGAGAATGTTACTTCCTGGTAATAAATTTTTACCTGCGCTCTTTCTTTTAAAGTTTCATAAGCACGCTGGCGCATTTTGTCCATGTACATTTCGGCTTCTCCACGAATGGTTCTACCCTCATAAAAGAAAGGTGAGGCGGCATTTTTACTTTGGGCAGTATCTAAGTATTTGAGGTTGTCGCGCACAAGGTCGCGTTTGGTGATAAGTATAGCGCGAAGCTGTGATAGTAAACGTAGTTGGTTGGAATCGCCCTTTATATATTGTTCTAGTTCGTTGGCGGCGGGCAGCATTTGGTTGAGGTATTGCTGCATTTCGTTTACATGGAGGCTATCGCCGGTAATGATGTAGCCACGTTCTTTTATATCCACCTCTTTGGTGAGGCTTCCTAATTCATAAAGTTTTGAGATAAGATTGTAAGAATGATCAACCTCTTCACTATTTTCTATCAGGCTGGAAAATTGCTTCAGTGCAAACAGCGACAAAGAAGCCATTATAGCAAATGAAACACAAAAGGCTATAAAAATGAGCCGAAGTCTTTTCTTCATGCTTAGTAAATCTACGGATTTGTGGAACAAATTCTACAGAAGGTGTTGTTGGTGTAAATTTGTGTTAGTGAGTATATTTTATATGTAGGTTATTTGGCTTTTTTAAGGGTGTTGAAAATGAATAGTTTATTGGGTGGCGCAAAAAAATTCTTTAGGAAGAAGAATTTGGCTTCAAGGTTGATTTAATTAAAGAATACCACGAAAGACTATTTCTATGATTTCACAGCAGCAAACACAGAAGCAGCAGTTAAAGATTTTACCGCAGCAAATCCAACTATTGAACTTGTATTTTCTGAACTCTATAGAACTGGAACAGAGAATAAGAAATGAAATGGAAGAAAATCCTTTGCTGGAACAAAAGGAAGAAAAGGAATTTGAAGAGGCTGATGCAAGTGCGCAAGATCCGTTGATGGATTGCAGAGATTGGGAAGAGTATAATAATGGTGATGCACCTGATTATAAAGCAGAGTACCAAAACTATTTCAGCACAGAAGATGCACCGAACATTCCTATCAAAAACTTTGTTCACTTTAAAGATGAAGCAAAGCAACAATTGCATTTGCTCAACTACCCTGAAGAAGACTTGGCTCTTGCCGAATATATCATTGATGTGTTGAACAATCAGGGATTGATGGATAAGCCGGTAGATGAAGTGGCAGATGATCTTTCATTTATTAAGCAAACACTTGTTGACGAAGAAACTATTAACAGAGGGTTGGCAATCGTTCAGACGTTAGATCCTATTGGTCTTGGTGCAAGAAGCGTTCAGGAATGTTTGCTTATACAACTGAGGGCTATGAATCAAAAGCGCCCGGATATCCGTTGTGCGTTGAAACTGGTAGAACATCACTACAACGATTTGATGCACCGTCAGTTTGAAAAGATACATCACGCCTTGGGGATAGATGAAGAAGAGCTACGCATTATTCTCAATTTTATCGGTACACTTAAATTTTATCCGGTTACTGAAAATGCTTCAGAATACGAACCGAAAACTACTATTATCCCCGATTTTATTATCACCCGCTTCGGAGATATGATTCAGGTAAACCTTTACAGTACCAAAGCAAACAATGTTTTTGTAAATCAATCTTTGTACGACCAGCTCGCCCATCAAAGCACCAAAGACCGTGGCGCAACCCAATATGTGAAAAGCAAATTGCAGTCTGCTCAGTGGTTTGTAAATGCGGTGAAGCAAAGGGAGGAAACGATGATGAAGATAATGCAGTGCATAGTGCACATACAGCATGAGTATTTTTTAGAAGGAGATATTCGTTTGTTAAAGCCTATGGTATTGCGGAATGTAGCAGAGATTTCTGGTCTTGATATTTCCACTGTTTCCAGAATTACGAGTAATAAATATGCAGAAACCCACTTCGGAATTGTATATCTCAAAAACCTTTTCAGTGAAGGAATTGCAGATAAAAAAGGCGAGGTGATAAGCAATAAAGTAATACAGTCTGTAATTGAAGAAGCCATTCAGGGCGAAGACAAACGGCATCCTTATACCGATCAGCAATTGGTAAATATTCTTTCTGCGAAAGGCTACAATATTGCCCGCCGCACTGTTGCCAAATACCGCGAACAAATGAAAATTCCGATTGCCCAGATACGAGCGGTATGGGCATAATAAATTCTAAATTTGAAAAACAACCACAACTGAAAATTGGAACTACTATGAGTAAAATCCTTGTTATTGATGATGATAACGACATGTGCCTTTTACTAAATCGCTTTTTAACAAGGCATGGGCATGAAGTATCGGGCACAAACAGCGGCAAAGCTGCAATAGAATGGATGACCAAAAATCAACCCGATCTTGTTTTATGCGATTTCCGGTTGGAGGATATGACAGGCGCTGAAATTTTGGGCAAAATAAAGGATACCTATCCCGGCACTCCGGTTATCATTATTACCGGTTACAGCGATGTAAAAGATGCGGTGGAGGTAATGAAACTTGGTGCGTATGATTATGTTACCAAGCCACTTTTCCCCGATGAGATTTTACTTACCATCAAGAAGGCTTTAGCCAACGACACCCGCGAACCTGCTGCGTCAAAACCTGTGTCAGCACCGCCTTCTTCCAGCACTTCGTCCCCCGTGAATGGAAAATTGAAAACGCTTTCTTCTAACAATCAGTATATAATGGGAGACAGTTCAGAGTTTGCCAATATTATGAAGCAGATAGAGCTGGTTTCACCTACTAACTATAGTGTAATAATATATGGCGAAAGTGGGAGTGGTAAAGAGGCAATTGCACAGCAAATACACAGCAAAAGCAAGCGGGCAAATAAACCTTTCGTAGCTATTGATTGCGGTGCGCTTTCAAAAGAACTGGCAGGTAGTGAATTGTTCGGGCATGAAAAAGGCGCGTTCACAGGGGCGCTGAACCAGAAGATAGGAAGTTTTGAAATTGCCAATGAAGGAACCATTTTTCTCGATGAAATCGGAAACCTTTCTTACGATATTCAGATCTCGCTTTTGCGTGTAGTGCAGGAACGGAAAATGCGTAGAGTAGGGGGCAATAAGGATATTGAATTGGATGTAAGAATTATAGTAGCAAGCAATGAAAGACTTTGGGATGCTGCCCGCAATGGTAAGTTTCGGGAAGACCTTTACCATCGTTTCAATGAGTTTAGCATAGAGGTTCCTCCGCTTCGGGAACGTAAGGGTGATGTCATGTTATTTTCAAATCATTTTCTACATCTTACCAATGCAGAGCTTGGGAAAAATGTAAAGGGTTTTTCTCCTGAAGTGGAAGAAATATTTCAGAACTATGTATGGTATGGCAACCTTCGTGAATTGAAGAATGTGATAAAACGCTCAACGCTACTTACAGACGGAGAGTACGTGGAAGTGAAGTCGTTGCCTTTTGAAATAGTAAACTTTCACCGTTTGCAATTCGATTCACCGGCTATGCCTGTAGCAAATGCTTACCGACCATTACCAGACACATTGCCGCAAACTATCACTCCTACATCGCCGGTTGCAGTTTCTTATGAAAACAAACTAAAGAGCGCAAACATTGATGCCGAATATGAAGTAATACTTGAAGCATTGAAGCAAGCAAATTTCAATAAAAGCAAAGCGGCAAAACTTCTGAACATTGACCGCAAAACACTTTATAACAAAATGAAGCAGTTCAAGGCTTTTAAACTTGATTAACAACAATGAGCATACAAACGGCCAGGAATGAAAAGCTCATAGCGCAGGAACGGATTAGTACGCAGGATTTTGTAAGCATCATTACGCAGGAATACGCAGCACTGCTTGTTGCATATCATCTTCCAACAAAAACCTTACAGTTTAATCCTGAGCAGATTGCTGTGGCTTTAGGCTACGACATTGCAGAACTGAATATCAGAGATACTCCGTTTTCTGATTTTGTGCATCCCGAAGACATGAACCATGTGGTAGAGATGCTTCATCAATTTGATACCCATGCTGATGCTTCTTTCAATGAGCGGATACGCATGTTGCACAAGGATGGATCGTATGTAACCTACAGATTGCAGATACGTCAAAATACGGGTTCATCTTATGTTATGCTCATTGCAGTGCATGATTTGAGTGTAGGGATGGAAATGGATGAGATTAGCGAATTGAAAAGAACGAAAGCTGCCGTAATAGAAGATTTACAAAGGTCAAATAAAGAACTGGAAGAGTTTGCTTATGTCGCCTCGCACGATCTTCAGGAGCCTTTAAGAAAAATCAGCACTTTTAGCGGACGGCTTACAGAAAAATTTGGGCAGGAACTGAATGATGAGGGCCGACTTTATCTGGAACGTATAAATGCCTCGGCCGACAACATGCGGATTCTGATAGAAAATCTACTTGAGTTCTCCCGCATAACCCGAATCAAACAACATTTTTCACCGATAAGCTTCAATTTCGTTTTACAACAGGTAATCAATGAACTGGAGTTGAAGATAGAGGAAACCCAAACCACGATTATTGCCGATGAACTCCCAACACTTGAGGCATCGCTACCGCAAATGAAGCAGTTGTTCAACAACATTATCAACAATGCAATTAAATTTAGAAAGCCTGAAGTTGCTCCTGAGATAAAGGTACTTACCCACCGATTATCGCCAGACGAAGCAAGTCGTTATGGTCTTTCTTCGGAACGCACTTACCACCGCATTCAAATTTGCGATAACGGAATTGGTTTTGAACCTGAATATGCGGGCAGAATATTTCAAATATTCCAGCGGCTTCATGGTAAATCAGAGTATCCGGGTTCAGGCATAGGATTAGCAATTTGTAAGAAAATTGTTGACCATCATCACGGAATAATCTTCGCCGAAAATGTTGAAGAATTAGGCGCATGTTTTACCATTATACTTCCAGAAAAACAGAATTAAGATCGAGAATGACGGCGCAAGATGAAATAAGAATTTTGATTGTAGATGATGATCAGGACGATTTCATCATCACCAGCGAGTACATCAGGCATATTCCCAATACCAATTTTCAATTAGACTGGTGTCCAAAATATGATGAGGCATTGCAGCACATGAACAATGGGAATTTTGATTTGTATTTCGTGGATTACCGTCTTGGTGCCAAATCGGGTGTAGATCTTTTGAAGCAAGCGCTCAACGCAGGATGTGAGGAACCTATTATTTTGCTTACAGGTAAGGGTAACTATGCGGTAGATATAGAAGCAATGCAATTCGGCGCGGTTGACTATTTGATTAAAACAGAACTGACAATTGAAAAAATGGAGCGTAGCATTCGCTATGCTATAGAACGCTCTACCACCATGAAAGCGCTCAAAGCTAATGAGCGGAAGTACAGAAGCATTTTTGAAAAATCAAAAGACATAGTTTTCATTACCGATGAGCAACTGAATGTTAAAGACATAAACGAGACGGTGTTTCACATGCTTGGCTACCCGAAGGACGAGATGCTGCAAATGAATCTTTGCGATTTGATAGACCAGGCACAGCACAAAAAATTTTTACAGCACGCTATTCAATCGCGAAAAGAAATAAATGATTGGGAGGTAACTATTCATACCAAATCGGGCGATATGAAAAGTTGTATTCTTTCTGCCACTTATGAGCGTAGTTACAACAGCAATTACATTCAGGGCATCATTCACGATGTTACCAATTTAAGAAAAGCAGAACGGGTGACGCTACAGGCGGAAAAGTTGGCAGCAGCCGGTCGCTTAGTGCGAACATTGGCTCACGAGGTCAGAAACCCATTGAACAACATTACACTTTCTGTGGAGAATCTTTTGCAGGAAAAAAATGATGAAAGCACGCAGCTTTATCTTGAAATGATTATGCGGAACAGCAAGCGCATAAGCGATCTGATAAGCGAATTACTCAATACTTCAAAACCTACAGAAATAAGACTTGATGAATACATTCTTCAAACCATTCTTGACGATGTAATCTCTTCCGCAATTGACCGGCTTACTTTAAAGCGCATCAAGTTGCAAGTGAGCTACCCCGATGAGTTTCTCCATGTTAAAGCTGATAAAGAGAAGCTGAAAATTGCCCTACTCAACATTGTAATCAACGCTATTGAAGCTATGGATGAAGTGGAAGGAAACCTGAACATTAGTCTTACAAATAGCGGCAATCAATCGGTGTTGCGTATTGTTGATAATGGTTGCGGTATCAGTGAAGAAAACATTTCCCGTTTGTTTGAACCTTACTTTACCCAAAAAAGAAATGGTGTAGGTCTTGGACTTGCATTTACTTTAAACATTTTGCAAGCGCACAAGGCAAGTATAGAAGTGAGTTCGGTGTTTGGTAAGGGAACCACCTTCATGATTACCTTTCCGTTGTACAACGAAAACAGCGTACCCGCTATTGAAGAGCAAATGCACCAGGCTTAGGGAAATTGCACAGTTAATATTTCTTTTAAGATTGTGTAGCTAATGGCACAGTTGTTATTGAGAGTAATCAACAAGATTTAGCTATGAGAACGATATTATTTCTAATTGCTGTAGTGCTCGTTATAGGTTGGCTTTTGGGCGTATTTGTTTATAGCGCTACAGGATTAATTCACGCATTGCTGGTAATAGCAATTATCTCTTTGCTGTTAGGTCTGATCAGAAGAGGATCTGTTTAGAAGCGAGAGAGCATTTTCTCCTCCCATAAATTTATGAAAGTACCGGCAGCAAGTCAGGCTTGAATGGCTCCGTTGGCAAATTGCTTATCAAGATCAGCCAGACTAATCGGTTTTTCGATCAGCGTAAATTTTGCCTCACGGGGCATTGCAGGCATTGCAGGATGAAACGCACTAATCAGATTGATATGTGTTTCAGGTAGCTCGCTGGCAATTTGCGGCGCTATACTCCAACCCACTCCATCCGGAAGATTGTTGTCAAGAAAAATAATATCCGGTTGAAGGGTTTTCAAAAAAGATAGTCCTTGCTCTAAGGTATGCGACAGATATACCTCATAATTTTTTCTTAGAAAATAACTTTTTAGCAAATGGCACAAATCAATCTCATCATCTATTATCAATACCTTTCTTCTGTCCATGTCGTATGTGTTAACAATCAACTTTCGTTATAAATAAGCGTTTGGAATTTCATTTTTTACTAACGGTTTGTCTGTCTTATTAAGTATATGTGAGGCAAGTTATCATCCAAATACCGTGTTAATATCCAACTTGTAAACGTTCGTGTTGTGTGGTACAAAGACAATGCCTTCCATTGATAGTGTAAACATTTTAACACACGCTTTACGATCTACACCGGAACACTGGTAGTATGCAACCAATAGCTTCGCAACGCCGCTACAGTTTTTAATAAACTTTCGAAACTATTGGGTTTAGTAATGTAAGAGTTAGCGCCAAGCTCATAACAACGGCGCATCTCTTGTTCGTTGTTAGTAGTGCTGAAAATAATGACGGGGATGTTTTTTAAGTTTAGATTTTGTTTCAATTCTTTAAGCACTTCCCTTCCATCTTTTTTAGGCATATTCAGATCTAACAATATAAAGCGAGGAAAGTTTTTGCCTTTCTCGGAAATATTTATTGAATTGAGGTATTCAATTACTTCCACCCCATTTTCTACAAAGTGCAATCTGTCTGTAAAACCATTCTCCTCAAATGCAGTCCGCAATAAAAAACGGTCATCGGCATCGTCTTCTGCTATCAGTATAAATATTTCTTCCATTTCCCTTTTGCTGAGTTGTAAAAATACATAAATATCGTCTTGACTTTTAAGAGAGAATTAGCAGTTCATAATTTTTTCATCGCTGCTAATTTGAATTTGGTGCGAAGGTATGGCATAATCTTTTTGACTGTTAAGTTATCCATGAGTCTTGAAAACACTTTACTATGCAACACAAAAATGAATTAAACAAAGCGGGCTTACAACCGGAGAACACGGATTATAAACGCGATGGATTACATCTGGGAGAAGGTTCTTCAAGTAATACTTCGGATACGAACGCAGGTACTCAAAAAGGTGGTGGTGGCACCGGCTACGATGTTGATAGGGAGCAACATGAAGTAAATAAGCAACAAGAGGAAATGCAACAGGAGCGTAATCTTGATGACGTGCAGCCCGAGCCAACACAAGTTCCTCAGCCCGATGTGAATCCTGGGAGAGAAACCCCACTTCAAAATCCTGACCAGCCCGAAACGCGTCCTGGCACAAGCACAATGGGATCCTTAGACCGAAATGTAAATGGCGCATGGAGTCAAAGTAGTTGGGATTCAAACTCAATCAGATAAAGCAACACTAAATGATTTTCAAGCAAAAGATCCGACTGTTCTTGCAACAATGATTGGGAACAGTCGGATTTAAACTGCTTGATAGAATGGCACTCACAAAACCGATATACTAAACAGACAATTCACTAACATAAATCAACAATTCTATGAAAAAATCACGTAGTCAATCATCCTCTGGACGAAGCAATTCTTCCAAGAGCAATGCTGGCGGCAATCGTAAATCGGCTTCAACTACCAGCCGTTCTACATCTTCTTCCAGCCGTTCTTCCGGCAGCAAAAGTGCGGGTGCCAGCAGCCGTAGCACGGGTGGTTCCCGCTCCGGTTCCGGCAGTGCGGCCAGCAAATCTACTGCACGCAGTTCCAGCAAACCTACATCGTCTTCACGCTCTTCTTCTACAGTAAGAAGCGCAGCAAAGCCTCGTGGTCGCAGCAAACAAACTACACCAAGAGAAGATCTTCAGGAGGTGTTGAAAGACGGATTGAAAGACATTTACTATGCTGAAAAGCAGTTGGTGAAGGCGCTGAAAAAAATGAGCAAAGCCGCTACCAATGAAGAATTGCGTGAGGCGTTCGATACGCACAGAACGCAAACCGAGGAGCAAGTGCAATTATTAGAGCAAGCCTTTGAAGCTATGGAAATGCGTGCCGCTGGAAAGAAATGTCCTGCTATGGATGGATTGATAGAAGAAAGCCAGGAGCATATTGAAGAAATGGATAAAGGCCCTGCCCTCGATGCTGCGCTGATAATGGGTGCACAAAAAGTAGAGCACTACGAGATTGCAGCTTACGGCTCTATGCGTGCGTTTTCTAAAGTGCTTGGCTTGACGGAATGTGAACAAATATTTGATCAGATATTGCAACAAGAATCTGAGACAGACGAACTACTTACACAAATTGCAGCAACCGTAAACCAGGAAGCATTGAGTGGAGAAGAAGACGAAGAAAGTGAAGTGGAAATGGAAGAACAAGAAATGTAATGAACTCCATCGCAGGTATGTTCTGCGACAGGCGACAGGGGTAATGCCAGATGGTGTTACCCTTTTTCGTTGGTAAAATTCCCTGCTATCTTTATACGATGAACCTTTTGAAAGATTACATTGAAGTAAACAAAAAGCTTTGGAATGAAAGAACGAAAGCCCATGTTTCCTCCACCTTTTACGCAATGCCATCCTTTCTCAGCGGAAAGTCGTCTTTAAACGAAATTGAACTTGAGTTGTTAGGAGATTTATCGGGAAAGTCGGTTCTTCATTTGCAATGTCACTTTGGGCAGGATAGCTTGTCGCTTGCAAGAATGGGTGCTGCTGTAACCGGTGTTGATCTCTCGGACGAAGCAATAGATATAGCACGGGAACTTGCTTCAAAACTGGAACTTGATGCCACATTCATCTGTTGCGATATTTATGATTTACCGCTTCATCTCCATCAGCAATTCGATGTCGTTTTTACTTCTTATGGTACTATTGGCTGGCTACCCGACCTCAGCAAATGGGCAGCGATAGTATCACAGTTTTTAAAACCGCAAGGATCGTTTGTATTCGTAGAGTTTCATCCCGCAGTGTGGATGTTTGATAACGAACTTACTCATGTTCAGTATTCCTATTTCAACAAAGAAGTGATTATAGAAAATGAGCAGGGAACTTATGCAGACAAGGCTGCCGACATCTCATTAGCCTCTGTAAGCTGGAATCATAGCATTGCAGAAGTATTGCAAAGTTTGTTGGATCAGCAACTCTGTTTAAAACAGTTTAGGGAGTTGGATTATAGCCCTTACAACATTTTTCCTGGAATGATTGAAGTAACGGCAGGGAAATATCAAATTGAGAAAATGAAAGGAAAATTGCCACTCGTTTATGCGCTACAAATGGAAAAATTATAGAAATTTCAAGGGATATTTTAGATAAAAAAACAGAAGTCCCCCAATGCGAGGGACTTCTGTTTTGCAATATTTATATGGACTAATCTCTTCTCAAATTCGGGAATGGGGGCGCTACATTTGAAGGTCCATCTTCGCCTTCCATTGCAGAGCGGTACATCACTGTATTTGCATCGCCAGGTTGTCCGTACTGAAATATAAATCGGCTGCGGTCTATGCCATGTCTTTCGGTCATGTAAACGATCACAGCTTCTACTCTATCCCATGAGCGTTGTTGCTGTAGTTTGCTACCACTGCCAGAGCCAATGAAAACTACGCGGCATTCGGGGTTTGCCTTCATCAATGCTGCAAGCGATGCGAGGCGTGCCTGGTTGTATGGTTTCAAGCGTGCTGAGTTTGCATCAAATACTATGGCTCCAGAGCCTATGTTGGCGCAAGGTCCGCTAATAGTTGCTGTGCCGTTGCAATCGTCTGGGCAGGGGCATTTGCCTATGCCATCTTCATCTACCGGTTGGCATTCTGTTGGGGTAATTAGTTGCTTATCGCGATAATCAGGTACGCCATCGCCATCTGTATCCATCGGGCAGCCGTTTACATCTACAGGTACGCCTTCGGGAGTTCCCGGACATTGGTCGAACTGATCTGTTACGCCATCAAAGTCTGCATCAGGTAGAGATGGGTCGGGCAAACGCATGTGACGTGGGGTGCTTACTTCTGTATATACATAATCGAGCGGGTTGAGCCAATATAAGGGTTCTACATTTCTTCGTGCGTTGCCAACGTTGAAATTGATACCTACAGAAAAGTAGTTTACCATGTCATTGTCCTGGGTGAAAACAGGATTTCCTCTTACCTGCTCAGCCCAGCGCTGACCGTCAAGTAAATCATCATCGTGCGGGAATGTGATACGGTTTTCGATAGAGATATTGAATAGCCTTGAAACTTTGAATTGAGCACCAATACCACCGCTAAATGCCCAATCAAGTGTTTTGTTTCCAAAAATGGTAGGTCGTCTTACGCCACGGATTGTTTCTGCATCAGTTTCGTAGGAGTTATCCATTTCGCTTTGGAGTCTTCTTTTGATCTCTCTTCTGTTTCTGTGTTCTTGTTTAATATCACCCACCATTTCTGCAAACTCATATTTGTTACCATTTGCATCACGGGTATTTATGCGTGTGTTGTATGCAAAGGCACCCATACCTACAAAGCCATAGAACGAAAGACCAGTACGTGCTTTATGCCAACTGATATTGTTGGTATTGAACATGAAGTCAACATTCAATTGATGTGCTTCCATTCTAAAGTTGTAATGGATAAAGTCTTTTGCGGGTGTCACGTAAGAGGTGGTAGGATCCATCAAAGCTGGCTGATACACATTATCGCCAAATCCCGGACCATCGTCGTGATACCATGCTGTATTGCGGCTATAGTTTTCTGAATTTTGCCATTGTAATCCTTTAGCTACACCATACATGTATTGAAGTCTTGTTGAGAACATGTATCCCCACGATTTGCGAACATGCGCGTGAAAACCATATCCTCCGCGTTCCCACAGCATCAATGTAGGAACATCGCCCGACACGTTGTAGAGACCGGCTCCTACACCTATTTCCCACATGTTTCTTGGCTTTGCAGGAAAGTTGTACTCGTGGTTTAAAAAACGCCTGTGCTGATCCATTCTATATGCCGGAACATAGTTTGTGTCCAGTACATCATAGCTTCCTCCCCGGTAGCTCATGTCTCTTGTTTCCCACGATACAGCACTCGTTTGAGTAGTGGTGGTTGTAGTTGTGGATTGATACTCTTGCGCGGTTATTTGAGATGCTGTGAGCAGCATAGTTAACCCGGCAAACAAAAAGTAGCTTTTGCAGACCATAGTATTTCTTTTCTTTTGGTTAGTTGATACAGGCATTGTTTACATTTTCATGTTTACATTAATCTCTGTCTCCTTCTCTGCCTATATCTCAGAATATTTATCTCTGGTTCGAGATAACTTCCGTTTGTGCGGGAAATAATATTATTCAATCCTTATGAAGGAACAAAGCTATACTTTTTTTCTATTTCTCGCACAACAGACTATCATTTTTTTTGTAAATGTATATAGCCCTTTCGCTACTAAGTAATTATTGACTTTGGATAACATCAGGATAACACAAAAAAAATAGCCTCGTGTTTTACGAGGCTATTTGTATGCATTGTTTAGAGAAATTAGTCTCTTCTCAAATTCGGGAATGGTGGTGCTACGTTTGCAGGACCTTCTTCACCAGAGTTAGCTGAACGATACATTACTGCATCAGCATTACCCGGAGCACCGTATTGGAAAATAAAACGGTTGCGATCAATTCCATGTTTTTCGCTCATGAATTCGATAACCGCGTTTACACGATCCCAGCTACGTTGTTGCTGAACCTTGCTTGAATTACCAGCTCCTACAATCACTACTTTGCAAGTTGGATTTGCAGACATCTGAGCGGCAAGATTAGAAAGTTGTGATTGCATACCCGGAGTGATACGGCTGCTGCTGCCTGTGAAATTCAGACTGCCTGCACCGATATTACCACAAGCCGATGCAGTACCACCGCAACCATCAGGACATGGACATTTACCTACACCATCAGCATCTACTGGTTGACATTCTGTTGGTGTAATCAGTTGTTTGTCTTTGTAATCAGGAACACCATCACCATCTGTATCCATTGGGCAACCATGTGTATCAACAGCTACACCGGCAGGAGTACCAGGACATTTGTCGAATTGGTCAGCTACGCCATCTCCATCAGAATCAGGAAGGATTGGCTCAGGCAGATTCATGTGGCGTGGATCGCTAAGTTCGCTATAAGCATGGTCGAGAGGATTAACCCACCAAAGTGGTGCAACATTCTTTCTCTTGTTACCTATATTGAAGTTCAAACCAATAGAAGCGTAGTTCCACATATCCTTATCAGGAGTTTGATACGTTGGCTGAGCAGGATTTGGATTCGAATTGTTTCCAGGACCTTGAGCATAGCCACCATAAGGCTGTATTTGCGTTGCATCAAGAAGGTCGTCACCAGTAAAAGAAAGTTTCTCTTCAATTTGCAAAGTAAGCAAGCTGCTGATGCGATATTGGAAACCAAGACCGGCAGTAAACACCGGAATCAGATTCACATTACCATTACCTTTCCATGAGCTTTTACGTGGAGAGCTTTCCCAACTTTCATCCAATTCGTTTTTGTACCAATCCATGTGCGGCTTGCGGTCTTTATACAAACTGCTGGCATTAGCTTGTGCCGGGTGATTTGGTGATTGGGTAAAATCATAAGCTACATCACCCTTTAGTGCATTTACACGTGGATCAAATGCCATAAGACCACCACCAAGGAAACCATACAGACTACCTGTGTTTTTACCTTTATGGAAGCGAATGTTGTTGATGGAACCTACAAGTTGCAAGGTTACCTCGTTTATAGTAGTGCGATAATTGCCGAATACATACTGAAGCGTATTTGCCTGATATGGATAGGCTAATGCCCCACTAGATAATGTTGCTGTATTCCAGGGACGCTCGTTAATAGGACGCGCTCTGTAATCGAAACCAGAAGCCTTTGCGTGTATATACTGCAATCTCATTGAAAGGAAATAACCAAGTGCCTTACGAACAGTAAGACCAAAGCCCATAGCGTCGGTGGCTTTTCTCGCAGTGAAAGGTGTTTTGGAAGTAACATCACCCATAACGTTTGAAAAACCTGCATTGATACCAATTTCCCATTGATTGTTTGGTTTCGGAGGAAATGGTGTCTGATGGTTCATGTACCTTCTGTACTGATCGAGTTTCTTCTTTCCAGAATAGTAGCTTGAATCCAATACATCGTAGCCTTGCCCGCGGTAAGTCATATCACGACTCCCCCAGCTAGCAGATGTGTTCTGACTTTCTTGTGCCAAAGCCGGCTGCGCTGCGAAAACCGAGCATAAACCAGCAAGCAATAGGTACTTTTTGTTGACCATAACAGATGTGTTTATTTAAAAAAGATTTTGGTTAAATACAATATGTGAGCAAAGGTATAGTACGAGTTTAAAAAAACAAAATAACTGCATTTTTTTTTATACCTCGAAAATTGTTAAAAGGACTGTGCCAAAATTTTTTTCTTCACTAATCAAAACCTTCTGCGACTTTTGCGGTTTACCAAGCTGGGTAGCACGCATGGAACTGGTCAAACATGTTATAGGTTCGGAATTAGCGATTTTTGAAAAGAAATTTTCTGAAAGTGTCAAAGGTAGTAATCCTCTGTTAGATCGCATCATGCGCTTTATTATTCGCAGAAAGGGCAAGCAGATGCGCCCCATGTTTGTATTTCTTGCCGCAAAAATTTCAGAAAATATTTCAGAAAGCACTTACAGAGCTGCCTCACTTATAGAATTGCTGCATACCGCTACCCTTGTTCATGATGATGTGGTGGATAATGCTATGGTGCGTCGGAGCTTTTTTTCCATAAATGCTTTGTGGAAAAATAAAATAGCCGTGCTGGTGGGCGACTACCTTCTCTCAAAAGGTTTGCTGCTGTCGCTTGAAAATAATGACTACCAAATTTTACAAATTACCTCGCGGGCAGTGAAAGAAATGAGTGAAGGGGAGCTGCTCCAAATGGAGAAGGCAAGGAAACTGGATATTGAAGAAGATGTTTATTTCGAAATTATTCGTGCAAAGACTGCATCGCTTCTTTCTGCCGCTTGTGCCGCCGGTGCTTATTCGGCTACGGAAGATCTTGAGACGGCAGAATTTTTTCGGTTGTTTGGTGAAAAGGTAGGAATAGCTTTTCAGATAAAAGATGATCTTTTCGATTATGGAGAAGATAATATTGGCAAACCTACCGGCATAGATATCAAGGAGAAAAAAATGACGCTGCCTCTAATTTATACACTGCAAAACACCGACCGTGCTACCCGAAGAAAAATAATTTACATCGTTAAGAACGAAAACACCAATCGCCAAAAGGTAAGTGAGGTAATTAGTTTGGTAAAGCAATCGGGTGGTATAGAATACGCTTATGAGAAAATGAAGTTGTACCAAAACGAGGCGCTGGATATGCTTCAGAAATATCCTGAAACTGATGCCCGAAGAGCATTGGAGGAGTTAGTAAATTATGTGATTGAGAGAAAGTATTGAGAAAAAATTTTGCTGGAAGTAGTTGGATATTGTTAGATGCTGGTCAACACCTGCGTATAGTAAATCTCTCATGTAATTTCCCCAAAAGTCTAACCCTTCCAACAACACTCAACTTTCCAACCTTTCCAACAATATCCAACTTTTTCCAACCCTTTTCCATTCTTCCTAACTTGCGTGCGAAGATTTTATGGCTACTACAGAAAAATCACTACCCGTAGAACACGGCAATATAGAAGTGCATGGCGCAAGAGTTCACAATCTCAAAAATATTGACGTAAGCATTCCCAAGAATAAACTGGTGGTCATCACCGGCATTAGCGGAAGTGGTAAATCATCGCTTGCGTTCGATACCATTTTTGCGGAAGGCCAGCGTCGCTACATGGAAAGTTTTGCAGCCTATGCACGGCAGTTTATGGGCGATCTTGAACGTCCCGATGTAGATAAGATCACCGGATTGTCACCAGTCATTTCCATCGAACAAAAAACTACTAACCGCAATCCTCGTTCTACTGTGGGCACTGTGACGGAAGTGTATGACTTTATGCGCTTGCTGTACGCGCGGATAGCGGAAGCATTTTCTTACAACACGGGTAAGAAGATGACCAAGTTTTCTGAGGAAGAAATTATTAACCACATTTTCGATCATTTTACCGACAAGAAAATTATTCTGCTTGCACCCATTGTTCGTGGACGAAAAGGTCATTACCGCGAATTGTTTGAGCAGCTTAGAAAGCAAGGTTATTTGAAAGTACGTGTGGATGGTGAGGTAATGGATCTTAAAGAAAAAATGCAACTGGATCGTTACAAAATTCATGAAATTGAATTGGTAGTAGATCGGTTGATTGTGCAACAGGATGCAAAAGCAAGGCTTAGCCAAAGTGTGCAAAAAACACTGCAAATGGGCAAGGATCTGATGTTTGTGCTGGAAGCAGATAAAGAAACAATGGTGCAGTATAGCAGGCAGCTAATGTGTGCAGACACCGGACTTTCTTATGAAGAACCTTCGCCCAATACTTTTTCGTTCAACTCCCCTTACGGCGCATGCCCAAAATGTAAAGGACTAGGAAATATCTATCAGGTAAATATGCAGGAAGTAATTCCTGATTATTCTAAAAGTATAAATGATGGCGGCATTGTACCACTTGGTGCAGAACGCGAATCATGGACTTATCAACAAGCAACGATCGTCGCTAAAAAAAGCAAAATTTCGCTCACAAAGCCGCTTACAGATATTTCGGAAAAAGACCTGAACATTTTGCTTTACGGCAATGAAGAAGGTCGGATAACTTATGTGGATGAAGATGCTGAAGTGTATCACGAAACAGTTGCCGACCACAATTATGAAGGCATTGTCAACATGATTCTCCGGTGGTTTAATGAAACTACTTCTGAAGCTATTCGGTCCTGGGCTGAAGGTTTTATGCAGCTTAATAATTGTCCGGACTGTGAAGGAGCGCGATTGAAAAAAGAGAGTTTGTTTTTTAAAGTTGATGAAAAAAACATCGCAGATCTGTCAGATCTTTCCCTAACTGATTTGCAAACCTGGTTCACAGATATCGAACAGCGTTTAAGCCAAAAGCAAAATGTAATAGCCAAAGATATTTTGAAGGAAATCCGCGACCGGTTGCATTTTTTGCTCGATGTGGGGTTGCATTACCTCACATTAGGTAGGCCTACCCGCACACTGAGCGGCGGAGAATCGCAACGTATTCGATTGGCTACACAAATTGGTTCACAACTCACCGGCATCACTTACATTCTCGATGAGCCTTCTATTGGTTTGCATCAGCGAGATAATCAACGATTGATAAGTGCATTGAAAAATTTGCGCGATGGCGGCAATTCGGTTTTGGTGGTGGAGCACGATAAAGACATTATGCTTGCTGCAGACCATTTAATTGATATTGGTCCTGCGGCGGGAATTCATGGCGGGCGAATTGTAAGTCAGGGCACACCACAAGAGGTGATCAAAGATCATACAACCACAGCAGGTTATCTGAATCATGAACTGAAAATTGAAGTGCCTTCCGAAAGAAGAAAAGGTATAGGAAAGAAGATAGTGCTAAAAGGAGCTTCAGGAAATAATCTCAAAAATGTAAACATCGAAATTCCGCTCGGTACGTTCATTTGTGTGAGCGGCGTTTCTGGCAGTGGAAAAAGTACGCTCATCAACGAAACGCTTTATCCCATTCTTGGCAAGCATTGCTACCACAATTTTAAGCAGCAACCAATGCCTTTTAAAAAAGTGGAAGGAATAGAAGCGATAGACAAAGTAATTGAAATAGATCAAAGTCCTATTGGCAGAACGCCCCGAAGTAACCCTGCAACCTACTGTGGTTTTTTCAACGAAATAAGACAGCTTTTTTCACAAGTTCCTGAAGCAAAAATTCGTGGGTATGCGCCAGGTCGTTTTTCTTTCAATGTAAAAAGCGGTCGCTGTGAAGAATGTCAGGGCGGAGGAATGCGTGTGATAGAAATGAACTTTCTTCCCGACGTTTATGTGCCTTGCGAAAAGTGCAATGGTAGAAGATATAATCGGGAGACATTGGAGATTCGTTATAAAGGAAAATCCATTTCCGATGTGCTGAACATGACTGTTGATGAAGCGGTTGAATTCTTTATGAATGTTCCTTACCTGCACCGGAAAATAAAAACATTGCAAGATGTAGGGCTTGGCTACGTAACGCTGGGGCAAAGTGCTGTTACACTAAGTGGTGGCGAAGCACAGCGTGTAAAACTCGCAACGGAACTTTCAAAGCGTGATACCGGACAAACTATTTACATTCTCGATGAGCCTACAACGGGACTACATTTTGAAGACATCAAACATCTTCTTTTGGTTTTAAATCGTCTTGTTGATCGGGGCAACACAGTGCTGGTGATAGAACATAATCTTGATGTGGTGAAAGTTGCGGACTATGTAATAGACATGGGGCCGGAAGGAGGCAACGGCGGGGGGAAAGTTGTTGCGGTAGGAACTCCTGAAAAAATTGCAACAACTAAGGGAAGCCATACAGGGAGGTTTTTGAAAGAGGAATTATGACGTATAGAGTGTTTTTTATACCTTTCTGATTCACAAAAAATTTCAGCCATGAAAAAGTTCTTTTTATTACTGTTAGTAGCAGCGGGATTTGCAATAGCAAGTACAGCGCAGACTATTAGAAACAATACCGATTGCGATATAGTGTACAATATTATCTGCTATACCGGTAATCCATGCCTTCCTCCAAATCCTGTTCCACCTGGTGCTTTACTACCTAGTAATTCAACTGTCGCATATAGTTTATGTCCTGGCGGACCCGCATTTACTATTTTTCATTTTTATTTCGATCGTGGCTGTAATACAAATGATCCGTATTAGCCGCTCCGGGAAACTGTGCAGGACTCCCTTCAACTGATGTAATGACATCTAAATGCGACGAGTGTCCCACTGGTACCTATTACTTATTTAGGTGGTGGCAACTGGGAAATTAATCCTTGAACAGTAAGCTTTTCTATTCCCAACATTTTTGAGCGGTATTCATGCTCAGGATGTAGCACTTTATTTTTCCACTTAGTAAAATCTTCTAAAAATGAATCCAATAAAACTAACTCTTCTCTTATCTTTTTTTTTATTGCTGCAAGCTCCGTTCCTTAATGCCCAGACCCTTTCAGCCGACTGGGCGAAGCAGATTTACGGATCGAAAGGAGGAACTATGAGGAATAAGGATATAGTTACCGACAAACAGGGCAATATATATGCTTTGCATTACGCAAGAGGGTACGTTCAAGCAGGCGGACAAACGACCCCGGACTCAACTGCTACTATGGTATTGACGAGCTGGGACTGCAATGGCAATCTCCGCTGGATGAACTCCCTGGGTGCTATTAGTAGTAGCGTCGCTAATAATTATGGCCTATATCTCGAAACAGACACGCTGGGTGGTATTTATGTGTCCGGTTATTGCTTTTCGTCCAATGCACCCGCCAGTTATTACTGGGGTACCGATACCACCATAAATGCAGGAACCGGAACGCGCATCACCTACATAGCAAAATACAATACGCAGGGGCAGTTTCAGTGGATAAGAACACCGGTGATCAATAATATGTTACATATAGGGGAAAATTTTTCCGTAAGTTCTTCCGGCGATGTATATTGGTTTGCACTTCTTGATGCCGGCACGTATGGTGGAGGAGCTTTCACCATTACTACACGCAAGTATTACGTAGTTCATTATAACGCAGCCGGCACTTACCAGGCGGCTACTCCACTTGATATCACCCCTCCGGTAGTAAGCACTATAACTCACCCTTACTGGGGATTTACCCATGTGGCTAACCGGTTTTATTGTTGGACATCTTATGACACTACTTATGGCAATCTGGTTATTGGCAACACTACCATTGCTCCCCCTACCGGCTACGGTGGAACGGTCGTATTAGCTGCTTTTAGCCAACAGGGGCAGAATATATGGGTAGAGCAGGCAAGTACCAATACATCCTCCCACATTGATGATGTGGCAGGCAGAGACGACGGTGTTTTGTACGTTCGTGGAGCAAGCGACACGGGGACGATATTTTTTGGTAATACTATAACAAATACATTAAGTCAAAGTCGCTCGGTGTATCTGATGGCAATAGACAGCAACGGTGGCTTACTTTGGTCTAATAGCTCAGCAAACACGCATAATTTAGGGATAGGGAATATTTATAATATTGACTATGCGAATAATGCTATCGCCATTTCGGGTCGGTATTATGGCACTTTGTCCTGGGATAATCTTACGCTCAACTATACAGGGTCGGGCGGAAGCATTTATATGCTAAAGGTGAATGCTGCAACAGGAGCAGCGCAGCAGCTGGAGAATTTTAGCGCAAGTAATAATTGTAATATTACAGGCACTGTGCTGGATAAAAATGGCAATGTTTATATCAATGGCTATTTCCAGGGTAATATGACTTTCGGTACTACTATTCTAATACCCCCACCAATTGGTATTTCACATGGTTTCCTGCTTAAATACAAAAACATAGACTGCGGCTGCGATCTTTTACAGCCTTCATTTAATATCACCGCTACAGCTTCAAGCACCTTTCAGTGTAGCTATACGGGTGGAACGCCCTACACCTCCATAAGCTGGAATTTTGGTGATGGCAGTCCGGCAGTTTCCGGTTCAAATCCAAACCATACTTATAGCTCATTGGGTACCTTCCCTGTTTGTGTGACTGTTAGCGATACTTGCGGCAGCAATACTACCTGTAAATACGTTACCGTAAATACCACCAATGTAACCGATGCAGAAAGTGTGTTTAGCATGGTTAAGGTTTATCCGGTTCCTGCAAAAGAACAGATAGTGGTTAGCAACTTACCTAACGGCACTACAGTAGAAGTGTTGGATGTGCTTGGGAGAAGCCTGAGGAAAATTAGAACAGATTATACTGAAACGGTCATTTACATTGACGATCTCACCTCCGGCATTCATATGCTTCGTTTTACGCACAAAGACGGACAGCGAGGTAGCCGTATGTTTGTAAAACAGTAGGGTTCAACTCAATTTCTTTTAACCACATTATAATTCCGCAAGCCTTGATGCGCCTGCGGAATTTTGTATTTTGGCGAACAGCTTTAAATGAAATTTGAAAGCTTCACTTGAAAAGTTTGCACCCATGAAACCAAAAATTTTATTAGTAGAAGATGAGAAGAAGCTTGCCAATACCATTCAGGCAGGGTTGGAAGAACACGACTATGAGGTAAGTCTTGCTTACAATGGAAAAGAAGGCAAAGAACAATTTCTTAATGCAACTTTCGATCTTATTATTCTCGACATCAACCTTCCTTACATAAATGGTTACGAGCTGTGCAAACTGATACGACAAAAAGATAAACTTGTTCCTATTGCGCTGCTTACTGCTTTAAATTTTACTGAAAATAAAGTGGAAGGTTTTGAACTGGGCGCAGACGATTATATTCCAAAACCTTTTGAGTTTAAAGAATTGCTGGCGCGCATAAAAGCACTTTTAAGAAGAGCAGAATTTGGCAAACCAACTTCCAGTGAAGTGCCCGTACTTTCTGTTGCCGATCTGGAACTTGATCTTAATAGAAAAGAAGCGCGTAGGGGTGGGCAAAAAATTACACTTACAGCCAAAGAGTTTCAACTGCTTGAATATTTTATGCGCAATAAAGACAAGGTGGTTTCAAGAGAAGATATTTCAAAGTCGGTGTGGGAAACTGATTTTGATTCGCAGACAAACGTGATAGACGTGTATGTAAATTTTCTTAGAAAAAAACTTGATAAAGGGTTTACGCCAAAGTTGATCCATACCCAGGTAGGCATGGGCTACATTCTAAAGGATGATCAGAATTAAATGCAGATACGCTATAGGATAACGCTGGTTTACTCTACAATCGTAACAGTTATCTTATTGTTGCTTTGCAGCTCTATTTATTTCTTCTCCGTTCAAAATCGCACCAGCCAGTTTTACTCTCGTCTTATGCGAAAATCGTTAAGTACCGCAGATTTATTGTGGCGTTTCCACATGCAGCCCGATCTTGTAACAGACATCAATGAAACATCTCCAAGTGCGCTCATCAACAAAGGCATCATCATTTACGACGCCGATTTTCGTCCGCTTTTTTCTTTCTACGACGAAGCCAAAGATTCTATCAAAGTAGGTGAAAATATTCTTCACAGGCTTAAAACAGAGACAAGATTTTTTTTCACTGATGGCGAAAGAGATGCAGTGGCACTTCAGCATACTATTAACGGAAGAAAATATCACATCATCACAGCCGCTTACGATGGCGATAAGGCAGAATGGCTTCCCAAATTGCGGTTGATCTTGACTGTAAGTTTTATAGTGAGCCTGAGCATTGTAGTGGTGTCGGGGTATGTTTTTTCATTGGGACTTGTTCGCTCTATTTCCGATTTCACCAATAAAATCAACCATATTTCATCTGAGCAATTTTCTCAACGACTGGCCACCGGAACTGAAAAAGATGAATTGCAAAAGCTTGCCGCAACTATCAACAATCTGCTTGATCGTTTAAAATCTTCTTTCGACACGCAACGTCGCTTTATTGACAATGCCTCTCACGAGTTATCTACGCCGCTTGCGTCAGTAGGCAGTCAGATAGATGTAGCGTTGCAAAGAGAGCGGAGCGGAGAAGAATACCGGTCTGTGTTGGCTTCCATACACGAAGACACCAACAGGCTGAATCTCTTAGTGCGTAGCCTGCTGGAAATTGCAAAAGTCAGCGGCTCTGCAAAGGGAATAGAGTTGTCGCCCATACGGGTTGATGAACTGCTAATGCGCCTGCCCTCTGAGATGCGAAAAGCAAATGCAGGTTATGATGTAAAACTTGTCTTTAGTGATTTGCCCGATGACGAGGATAAATTGACCGTATATGGCAACGATGAGCTTTTATTTTCTGCAATTAAAAATGTGGTTTTAAACGCCTGTAAGTTTTCTGTTGATAAAACAGCAATGGTAAGTCTTCAATACAATGATGGGGAATTGAAGATTGCAGTGGAAGATAAGGGGCCTGGAATTGCCATTGAGGAACAAGAGCTTATTTTCCGTCATTTCTATCGCAGTGCAGAAACTAACAGTTTGGTGGGTGGTTCGGGATTAGGACTTCCATTGGCAAACCAAATTATAAAACTGTATGACGGACGAATCGAATTATTTTCTCAGAAAGGAGTAGGCAGTGTGTTCAATATTTTTTTGAAAACGGTTTCGGCTAATTCAAAGAATGCACCTACTTCCTCCTCCAATGTTGCTTAAATCCGAAACCACGTGTATTGTCGGTAAATTTTAAAGAGCTTATTTCAATCACATACAGTTTGCCGGGAACAGTAAGCGCGAATGGAAAGCGCAGATAGTAGGAGGCAGAGACTTTTACCGCCAATTCCAGATTATCATCAAGTAGTTTTCCTTCAAACTGTATTCCTTTTATGATTGCAACATCTATCTGTTCGGGAATAATAGTTCCCGCAACATCTTTATGGTTTTGCAAAATGCTTTCGTGCCGCGTATTGAAAGATGATTTATAAACAAGCAAGCCATCTTGCTCAATGAATGAATAGTAGCAATTGAAGCAGTAAGGAAGATTGTTTTCAACGCAAGCAACCGTAGCTACTTTTTGTTCTTTGATAAAACCGACAATTTCTGGATCAATCATTTCACTTGAATTTCCGGTAAGATACAACGCTTACTAATTCACTTGATATGCACAACTTAGTCGGGTACTATTGTGGCATTTTTTTTGTTTCTTTAAATTAGTGTAAACGGTTTATTTCTATGGTATTAAGTGAAACATGGTTTATGGAAGGGTACGTAGATTTCGAGTTGCAGAAATACAGGCTTCTTGCCTATCTGCAAGAGGTAAATAATTGCTTCAACGAAACAAAACTTTACCCGCAGCTTTCCGATATAATTTTTCATTTCAACAATCTTATTGCTTTTCGCGACAACAAAAAGTTTTTGCAAGATCAGTTTCCTAAAAGAATGGATACGGTGAATATCCAGAAACTTGAAATTATGTACGAGCAGATGCTTGCTGATGATGAGGTGATGAAAGAGCTGGAGAACATTACAAGTTTTGCTGCCGAGCAAATGAAAAGAACAATTACAAATGGCACAGAGATCTATGAATTTATAGAACAGAAAACCCGTCTTGAACCTGTAGGAATTTTACCACTTTACAAGAACGAAGGCTACCTTTTATTGCGCTACGGACAATATGCTGAGGTGAGAGCTTATGGATATACCATTACATTGTTTGAACATAAAGACGCAAAATACAAAGGCATAAGAGTGCAGTATGTAGATAGTTGGCCCAAAAGTGTAGTCAACACTTATGAAAGCATTAAGCGCGATATAATTCGCACAATTCCGGTATTGCCAAACCCCGCTGTTTATTGTGTGGAAACTGAATTGTCTGTTCCTTTCGATGAAACATTATTGCCTATTGCAAAGAGAATGTTGGTTAAAGAATTGACGCAGGTTGTGTGAATCCGCAAAGCACCTCTCACAAAATCTTCTTTAAACCCCTACAATTCCCCCCTCCTGGACATGTATGCGCCGACCAACGATAGCTTTTGTTCTAACGGCTGGCGGGATGTAGCCGAAATAGAAGACCCTACTGCCGCTAATATCTACATGGAAGCGGTAAATACAGTGTACAACTGGTGTGTGCGATTTGCCCCCGGAAACGGGGAACTGGAACTAATCAAAAAAATCTTTAGGAGAAATCTCTAAAGCTTTTGCTAAATTTAGAATATGACTAAGACTTGTATTAATAACTCCTCTTTCGATTTTACTGACTTGCATAGGTT
>CALMWT010000033.1 GCA_937870855.1 uncultured Taibaiella sp. | reverse complement strand
TACTCGTGCTGTCGGGTGTTTCCACCCGACAGGGGTGGGGCGGTGGGGGAAAAGCGCAATAGTAGCTACTGCGATGAATGGTGCTAACGCCCGGGACTTTCAATAGTAGCAATGGCGCTGGGACCATAAATCTTTCTTACCTGCTTTCCAACGCTTCCAACCTTCCAACTTTTTCCAACCTCTTCACGGCTTCCTGGAGGGTGGTTTCCTTTTTGGCGAAGCAGAAGCGTACCATCTTATCGTCTTGGCGGGTGCTGTAAAATGGGCTGAGGGGTATGGTGGCTACGCCGTGTTGGGTGGTGAGCCATTGGGCAAATTGGAGATCGGGGAGGTGGGAGATGCGTTCGTAGCTGGCTATCTGGAAGTAGCTGCCGGCGGTGGGCTGGTGTATGGTGAAGGGGAGGGGGGCGATGAGGCGGAGGAAGTAATCGCGGCGCGCCTGCATGTGGGGGAGGGTGGGCAGGGAGAGGTATTGGGCGATGGCGTATTGGGCGGGTGTGTTGGTGGAGAAGGCGATGTATTGGTGGATGTGGCGAAAAGCATTGGTGAGGTGGGGCGGGGCTATGATGTAGCCTATTTTCCAGCCGGTGTTGTTGAATACTTTTCCGAAGGAGTAGATGGCGTAGCTGCGGTGGCGTAGTTCGGGGTGTTGTAAAATGGTGTGGTGCTGCTGGCGGTCGAAGATGAGTTGTTCATACACTTCGTCGGATAGGATGATGATGTTGGTGTTTCGCACGAGGTTGGCGAGTTGATCCCAGTCGTGCTTGGTGCATACGGCGCCGGTGGGATTGTGGGGTGTGTTGATGATGATGGCGCGGGTGCGTGGGGTGATGGCATCGTGTACTTTGTTCCAGTCAATAGAGAAGGTGGGGGCGGAAAGGGGTATGCAGATGGGTATGGCGCGGTTGATTTTTATGTTTGGGATGTAGCTATCGTAAGCAGGTTCGAGCACAATTACTTCATCGTCTTTTTGGAGGAAGGATGTGAAGGCTGTATAGATGGCGTAGGTGGCACCGGGGGTAATGGTGATTTCGGTATCGGGGTTTATATCGAGCGCGTAACGTTTCTTGAAGTCGGCAGCAATAGCTTGTCGGAGCATGGGCAGACCAGCCATGGGTGCGTATTGGTTGAAACTTCCCTGGGCTGCTTCGTGCAATAGATTTCCAAGCGCTTCATCAATAGGAAAATCGGGAAAGCCTTGTGAGAGGTTGATGGCGTTATGCTCGGCGGCGAGGGCGCTCATGATGGAGAAGATGGTTGCCCCTTGCTGACCTGCCCCCTCCTGGCCTCCCCCGAAGGGGGAGGAAGTGTTACCGATACTGGTTAATTTCTCTTTCATCGTTTGTTCCGTGTGTTGGGATTCCCCTTCTTCGGAGGGGTTAGGGGAGGTAGCCCCCTCCCGACCTTCCCCGAATGGGGAGGAGATAGGCTTACAGAAATTTTTCGCCTTTGTTTCTTTTTACTTCTGCTACATAGTCTTTGATTTGTTGTTCGCGGTTGCGTTCGCAGATGAGGAGTACATCGGGTGTGTCTATTACTATCATCTTCTCCATTCCTTGCACTACTATTAGTTTGTCTGTAGGGGCTTTTATCATGCACTCGGTGGCATCTACTACCATAACGTTCTTAGCGTACACTGCATTGCCGAGGTAGTCTTTATCGGAGTTTTCATAAGCGCTTTCCCAGGTCCCGAGATCACACCAACCAAAGTAAGACGGAATGACGAAAACGTTTTTGGCTTTCTCCATTATACCATAGTCTATGGAAATGTTGGTACACTGTGCGTATAGCTCGTTGATTTTTTCTTGCTCGGCGGGTGTGTTGTAAACGTCTTTTGCTTGAAGGAATACTTCGTGCATTTCGGGTAGATGTTTTTCAACAGCATCCATAATGGTGTTTACATTCCACACAAATATGCCGGAGTTCCAAAGGAAGTCGCCGCTTTTAAGGAAGGTTTGTGCAAGTTCTAATGAAGGTTTTTCGGTAAAAGTTTTTACGCGAGATACCTTGTCCATACCATCGGTGGTATCATACTGAATATAGCCATAACCAGTATCGGGTCGGGTAGGTTTGATGCCCATAGTAAGCAACGCATCGTGTGTAGAAACAAACTCAAGTGCATCCACCGTAGTGCGTTCAAATGTTTGCTCGTCCATGATAAGGTGATCGGCAGGAGAGATAACAATATTTGCCAGCGGATTGAGCGCAATGATTTTGTGGGCGAAGTAAGCAACGCAGGGTGCCGTGTTTTTGCGGGAAGGTTCGCTAATGATATTTGCATCGGCTACTTCAGGCAGTTGCTCCTTCAGCACATTCCAATAAGCGTGGTTGATGATGAAGTAAATGTTTTCCGGCGGAACTATGTTTTTAAAGCGGTGATAGGTCCATTGAATGAGTGATTTGCCGGTGCCGAGTAGATCCAAAAATTGTTTAGGATAGGCGGTACGGCTTTCTGGCCAAAAGCGGCTACCTATTCCGCCTGCCATAATAGCTACGTAATTATTCTTGTTCATTGTGGTGTGTTGCTAGCGATAAAAATACAATTTACAACGGGATTTGAACTGAGCATATAAAGCTTAATGCTTTTGTAATAAAGACTCAATTTATTTTGCTTGTTTTGTGTATCGCAGTTATGGCTCATCGTTCCGACATTGACTTATCTATTGTAGTGCCTGTGTTCAATGAAGAATTGATCATTGAAGAATTGCAGCGCAGGCTTGTTGCAGCAGCACAAAGTGTAACAGAAAACTACGAAATCATTTTTGTGAATGATGGCAGCAAAGATGCGTCGCTACTAAAACTTAAAGCCGTTTGCGATTTGAATCCTAAGCTGCATTACATCAGTTTCTCGCGCAACTTCGGACATCAGATAGCGATTACTGCGGGAATGGATTATGCAAAAGGGAATGCCATCATCACAATAGACGGCGATTTGCAAGATCCGCCCGAACTGATACCGGAAATGTATCAGCAATATGCAGCCGGTTACAAAGTGGTGTATGCAAAGCGCACCAAACGCAAGGGAGAAAGTTTCTTCAAGTTGGTCACAGCGAAAATGTTCTATCGCCTGATGGCGCGCCTTGTTTCTTTTGAAATTCCGCTTGATGTTGGAGATTTCCGTTTGATAAGCCGCGATGTTTTGAACTATCTAAAAGAGATGAAGGAGTATGACAAGTACATACGCGGACAAATTGCATGGCTTGGGTTTAAGAGTACTTATGTAATGTTTGAACGCGATGAACGTAAATACGGTAAAACCAATTATCCTTTTCGAAAAATGCTGCGATTAGCGTTCAATGGTATCACGGCTTTTTCGGATTCTCCTTTAAAAATTGCGACTGCGTTAGGATTTACAGTTTGCATTATTTCATTCCTAATAGCCGTTTATGCACTGTACAGCTATTTCTTCCTTTCAGGAAATACACCAGGTTGGGCCTCTTTGATTATCACTGTTACTTTTTTGGGAGGCGTTCAATTATTATCTATTGGCGTAATTGGCGAGTACATCAGCCGTATCATCAACAATGTACGCGACAGGCCTTTGTACGTTATAGATCAAACTACACTCGAAAAGAAACAAGAGTAAACGTATCCCCTTCAGATTTTCTGTTATTTTTATATCATGCTTGTAAAAGTATATGGCAGCGCCGTGTATGGTGTAGATGCTATAACCATAACTATCGAAGTAGATACACCAGGAGGTAAACCTGAATACATTATTGTAGGATTGCCAGACAGTGCAGTAAAGGAAAGCATAGAGCGCATTGTTTCTGCCATTAAGAATATTGGCTTTGAGCGCCCACGGATGCGACTGGTGGTGAACATGGCACCTGCTGATATTCGCAAAGCCGGAGCTGCTTATGACCTTCCAATTGCCATCGGGTTTCTTGCTGCGTCGGGGCAAATACCTCATGAAGAGCTATCGCAGTACATAATAATGGGAGAGCTATCGCTCGATGGATCGTTGCAACCAATTAAAGGAGCCTTACCTATTGCCATACAGGCACGAGCAGAAAAATTTAAAGGTTTGATTCTTCCACAACAAAACGTGCGGGAGGCGGCAATGGTAAATAATCTGGAAGTGTATGGCGTGTCGCATCTTAATGAAGTAGTTAACTTTTTTTCAGGTAAGCAACCTTTAAGTCCTGTTTCTATTAATACGCGCGAAGAGTTCTTTCAATCGCAATATGATTTTGAGCTTGACTTCAATGACGTAAAAGGACAGGAGAATGTAAAACGAGCACTTGAAATTGCAGCAGCAGGAGGTCATAACGCCATTCTCATAGGCCCGCCAGGCGCGGGCAAAACCATGTTGGCAAAAAGAATTCCTACTATTCTTCCACCACTCAGCTTGCACGAAGCTTTGGAAACTACAAAAATTCATTCCGTGGTTGGCAAACTTGGTTCTAATACTTCTTTAGTTTCTAAAAGACCCTTCCGGTCGCCGCATCACACTATTAGCGATGTTGCATTGGTTGGCGGTGGTGGTATTCCTCAGCCTGGTGAAATTTCTTTAGCACATAATGGTGTTTTGTTTTTGGATGAATTGCCTGAATTTAAGCGAACCGTTTTGGAAGTAATGCGTCAACCGATGGAGGAACGAAGGGTGACTATTTCCCGCGCGAAGGTGACTATTGACTTTCCTGCAAGTTTTATGTTGATCGCCTCCATGAATCCATGTCCTTGCGGCTATTTCAACCACCCTGATAAAGAATGCACTTGCTCACCAATTATGGTGCAGCGTTATCTCAATAAAATATCAGGTCCGCTACTCGATAGAATTGACCTTCATGTTGAGGTGACACCGGTTGCGTTTACTGAACTTTCTTCCCAAAGACCTTCTGAAAATAGCAATGCCATAAGAGACAGAGTTATCAAAGCGCGGGAAAAACAAAAGGAGCGTTTTAAAGAACAGCAAGGTGTATATGCTAATGCACAAATGAGCAGCAAAATGCTAAAAGAAGTTTGTGCGATCAATCAGGTAGGTCAAAATTTATTGAAGGCTGCGATGGATCGGCTCAACTTATCGGCACGAGCGTATGATCGGATTTTAAAAGTTTCGCGCACAGTGGCAGACCTATCTGATAGTGATGAAATAAGACCAGAACATCTTGCAGAAGCTATTCAATACAGAAGTTTGGACAGAGAAGGGTGGGGCGGATAAATTATTTCGCTACTGCATTTTTATAAACAGCCAGACATCTTTCTCTTGCTATTGTATGCTCCACTAACGGTACTGCATATTCTGGTGTTCCAAATTCTTTGACCCATTGCTTCACATACTTTAATTCAGGGTCGAACTTTTGTTGCTGTGTAATTGGGTTGAAAATTCTAAAGTAGGGTGCTGCATCCACGCCGCTGCCTGCTACCCATTGCCAGTTGCCCACATTTTGCGACATGTCGTAGTCCATTAACTTACTGGCAAAATAAGCTTCACCCCAGCGCCAATCTATAAGTAAGTGCTTGCACAAAAAACTTGCAACAACCATCCTTACTCGATTGTGCATCCACCCTGCTTCATTTAATTGTCGCATACCTGCATCAACAATCGGGTAGCCTGTTCTTCCTTCGCACCATGCCTGAAATTCTTGTTCATTGTTGCGCCACTTAATGTGGTCATAAGTAGGTTTGAATGATGAATGAATAGTGTGAGGGAAATGAAACAAAATAGAGGAAAAGAATTCGCGCCATATCACTTCATTCAAAGCAGTTTCATTGATTGCATGAAGGTGTTTTGCAATTACCCTAATGCTTACTGTTCCAAAACGAAGGTGAACACTAAGCTTTGTAGTTCCTTCTACAGTAGGAAAATTTCTTGTTTTTTCATACCCACGAACAAATGTTTCATCAAGTTCCGGCTGCGTCACTTCATAATCTGCTTTTTCAAACCCCAATTCACGCAAAGAAGGAAACGGCTTTGCTTCTTGCTTCAAAAAATTGCCAAAGTATTTTTCGGTTGGGTATTCTTTCAAAAAGAAATCATTTAGTTTTTGTTTCCATTTTTTGCTGTAAGGAGTAAAAACGGTGTAGGGTGTTTTGTCTTCTTTCAGTATTTCATGTTTGGCAAATACCACCTGGTCTTTGTAAGTGTGAAATGAAATTCCTTTTTCTTTCAGCAGCTTTTCAATGGAAGCATCTCGTTGTATTGCATAGGGTTCATAGTCTTCATTCGTATAAACGGCGGCTATGTTGTACTCTTCTAAAAGGATTTCGAAACTCTTTTCAGGATTGCCATAAAGTATTTGCAACGTACTTCCTATGTTCAATAAAGTTTGCTGTATTTTTTTAAGGCTGTCGTAGATAAAACATACACGCTTATCCTTTCTGTCTTCCAGATCATCAAGAATATTGGTGTCGAAAATAAACACAGGTAGTACCGGATTTCCAGAGCGAAGCGCATGATACAGACCTGCATTATCATTCAACCTTAAATCTCTTCTAAACCAGAAAATAGAAATGGCTTTATCCATACCTTCCTCCAACAAGCGATCCGCCTCAATTGTTTGCACTAAAAAAGGCAATTACCTTTCAGTAGTTGCCTTTCAACGCTTTTTATGTTTCTTAAATTTTTTATTCCGCCTCCGCTACTACTTCCTTCACTTCGGGTATCATGCGTTTCATCATCCCTTCAATGCCAGCCTTCAGTGTAATCATGGATGATGGGCAGCCCGAACACGAACCTTGCATCATTAGTTTTACCACGCCGTCTTCATAGCCACGAAAACTGATAGCGCCTCCGTCCATTTCTACTGCCGGTTTCACATAGTTTTCCAACAGTTCTTTTATACGCTTCACTATGTCGCTATCGTCTGCATTCACATCGTTCGATGCTGCTGGCCGCGCCACTATTTCATCTTCATTTATTACCGCTTTTCCTTCTTGCAAATAGCCTTTCAAAAACTCGCGGACGGTGGGGATAACCTCATCCCACACGGTATCGTGCGTTTTGGTAAGCGTCACAAAATTGCTGGCAATAAATACGCTGCGAATGAATGGAAAAGCAAAAAGTTCTTTAGCCAACGGAGAAGGTGCGGCACTCGATTCATCGGGGAAATCTATGCTTTTGCCTGGGTATAAGAGCTTGTTAGCAACAAATTTCATTGTTTCCGGGTTCGGTGTCATCTCGGTATATATACTTACGATGGAGTTTCCTGTCTTCAACATGATTTTGAGAATTTCTTCTACAAAAATACTTATTAAATGCAGGCTACGGCCAAATGAAATGATAAGATAACGTATGACCTTATAAGCGAAAGGTATGTTCTTTCAAATAAAACTGAACGCTGCACGGAGGTGTGTGTTTATACTTCCATTCAATAAATTTTATGTAAAGAAGTATAAACCTATTCTTTTTTACTAAAAATTTAAAAATAACAACAGTAAATCTAAAGTTTTGAACAGTATGCTTAATGTTTTACGCTATGAATTTATACTTATGAACAATAAATTTTGAGAAAATAAGTATAAAAGGGGTTGTTTTGAAGGGAAAAAGCAGAAAGGCGCAAGGATTAGGATGAAGGTTTCGAGGAGGGGGAAGGCTTTTAACAGTTGATTATACTGCTTTAAACCGCTACAGGTACGATTTTCACGAAAAACTAAGCGGACAATAAAACAAGCGCTATGAAACAGGTGATTTTGATGACAGCAGTGTTGGGGTCTGTTTGCTTTGGGGTAAATGCACAGTCGAACCGCACGTACTACACCGACATGCAAACCCAACAGATGTATGAAAACGAACGCAGAGGTGGAACGCCCACCAACAATACAGTGCGCCTTAGCCTGGGCAGCGAAACGAGTGCGCAGGAAATGAATGCGCAAAACAATTCGCTTCAAATGAATACAATGCAGCAACACCAGGGGTATAGGATGAATACCATGCAGCGATACTATGGGGAAAGTAGCTTGATGGGCCCATCGGAAATGCTGGATATGACGCGTGGATACGATACCAGTAAAAACAACGGAACGTGTATTGGGTGCGGATCGGGCGCTATAACCGACCACAGGCGAGACTTAATGAACCGATAGATTTTTTAGGCGATGTTAAAAAAGGCTACTCCGTATATGCGAGTAGCTTTTTTTATGGGTTGGCGGTACAAAATTTGTTTTAATAAAGAAAAGAGGGCTATGAAAAAGATGATAATGACGATAACAGGGTGTTTTATAGGATGGACAATGAGCGCACAAGAAAATAAAATTCCTATAACGGTACACGACTCACCTACACAATTCAATGTTTCTGCCAATCTCTATCACGACTATGGAGATCAGGGAAATAGAATGTACATCAACAACAGCCATTTTCAGAATAAGGACAATAGCTTAATCAATTCAGTACCTATCAGCAACGGGCAATACATACCTCCCGGAAACAGTAACCCCATCAACCAAAATATGAATCAACCTGAGCCATTGCCTTCGGGTAACATTTACAGTGGGGATATTCTTATTCGCAGTTATGGCACAAGAGAAAATCAACGGTAGTTCTTTAACAGTGCTTTCACGCGGAAGCGCTGTTGATGGAACGAGTTTTTAAAGATTCTATTGATATTAACGGGTAACTAAAACATAAGACTATGAAAAACTTAATATTGACCATGGCACTCACCGGATTTGCATTTGCTAACGGGTATGCACAAAGCGGGGAAAGCAAGTTTGCAAAAAACTATCCAGTATGCCTTTCCGGCGACAAGTATCATGTATGCAATCAAAGCGCTGCTATGACACCAGACATTGGAAGAACAACCGAAGTAAACACAGTGTACGGAATGCAAAACACTTACGTTCACATGGGCTACGGTACTACCGGAAATCCACGCTATAGAGGAAATATAAGAGTAACCTACGATGAGCCAGGCGCAGTATATGAAGGAAAGGAGACGATGGTAAATGATGGTGTTCGGAAGAACAAAAAAAGGAACCTGAATACTAACAATGGCGCTTACGATTTGCCGCCCAACGATGGTGGATCAGGTAGATAACTTAAGCAACGTATTAATAGAAAAGGCGAACGTAATGTCCGCCTTTCTTCCTTTCTTCTTTTTAAAAAAAATTTTTCTAAACTGCGAAGCTATCCCCACACCCGCAGCTTCTGCTTGCATTTGGGTTGCTAAAGTGAAAACCTTTGCCATTCAATCCATCAGAGAATTCGAGAGTAGTATCGCATAGGTAAAGAAAGCTTTTCAAATCAGTAACGAGCTTCACGCCGTTGTCTTCAAACACCTGATCGTTTGGCTGAGTTTCATTGTCAAAATCAAGTTTATACGACAACCCCGAACAGCCACCACCTACTACGCTTACACGAAGAAAATATTCCTCACTCAAGCCGGTTTCCTGCTTCAGCGTGGTTACTTTTTCTTTTGCTTTCTCACTTATATAAATCATGTCTTAGGTTGATTTACCGCCTACTAATGTTTTTTTTCATCCAGCTCCATAGCCATCATACCGTTCTTCACACGATAGTCGTTAATTGCTGCTTTGATCGCATCTTCTGCCAATACCGAACAGTGAATTTTCACTGGTGGAAGATTTAGCTCTTCCACAATATCCATATTGTCTATTTCCATAGCTTGATCTACTGATTTTCCTTTCAACCATTCGGTTGCCAGCGATGAAGAAGCTATTGCAGAACCGCAACCAAAGGTTTTAAACTTAGCGTCTTTAATCAATCCGCTTTCCTCATCTACTTCAATTTGTAAGCGCATTACGTCTCCGCATTCCGGCGCGCCTACAAGACCAGTACCTACATTGGTTTTGCCTTTGTCCAGCGTTCCAACATTCTGAGGATTTTGGTAGTGGTCAAGAACTTTTTCTGAATATGCCATAGTTAGTCAATTTGGTAATTTGATGATTTGGTAATTTGGGTAATGATGAGTCAATTGCCAAATCATCAAATTGGCTCATCATCAAATTAACTAATGGTGTGCCCATTCAATTTTATCAAGGTCAACACCGTCTTTAAACATCTCCCAAAGTGGGCTCATTTCCCGCAGTTTCAATACAGTGTTTTTTATTGCTTCGATTGTGAAATCAATTTGCTCATCTGTAGTAAACCTTCCTAATCCAAAACGAAGGGAACTGTGCGCGAGATCGTCGCCTAACCCCAATGCCTTCAAAACATAAGAGGGCTCCAAAGATGCCGATGTACATGCCGAACCACTTGAAACTGCTATGTCTTTATTAAAGCCCATCATCAAACCCTCGCCCTCCACATACTTAAAAGAGATATTGCTCACATGCGGCAAACGATGTTCTTTATTGCCGTTCACATAAGCTTCTTCGAGTTGAAGCAACGCATTCTCCAAACGATCGCGCATTACACTCAACCTTTGTGCTTCACTTTCCATTTCATTCATTGCAATCTCACAAGCTTTACCGAAACCTACTATTCCGGGAACGTTCATTGTGCCACTACGCATTCCGCGTTCGTGACCGCCCCCATCCATTTGGGCTGTAACTTTTACACGAGGATTTTTACGACGAACGTATAATGCACCTACCCCTTTTGGTCCGTACATTTTATGCGCACTAAATGCCATCAAGTCAATACCATCGCTGTTTACATCCACTGGAATTTTACCTACAGCCTGTGTAGCATCAGTGAAAAAAAGAACCCCGTGCTTCCGTGCAATTTTGCTGATATCCTTTACTGGTTGCACAACTCCAATTTCATTGTTGCCGTACATTATTGCAATTAAGATTGTTTTATCGGTAATAGCTTTTTCAAGCTCTGTAAGATCAACAAGCCCATCAGCCTGCACTTGCAAGTAGGTAACTTGTCCGCCGAGTTTTTCAATGTGTTTGCATGCGTCGAGCACGGCCTTATGTTCGGTGGTGCAGGTAATGATGTGGTTTCCTTTCGAAGCATACATTTCATAAACGCCTTTTAACGCCAGATTGTCTGCTTCGGTAGCGCCTGATGTAAAGATGATTTCTTTAGGATCGGCTCCTATGAGCTTTGCAACCTGCTCACGTGCATAATCCACAGCTTCTTCTGCAACCCAACCAAATGAATGGCTTCGGCTTGCAGCATTACCAAACTTTTCTACAAAATAAGGTAGCATCGTATCCAGCACACGAGGATCCATGGGTGTGGTGGCGTTATTATCAAGATAAATCGGAAGTTTCAAACTCATAACTATCGGGGTCAAATTATCCAGCGAAATTAAGTCAATTAAGCTACTTTAGGCTGTTAAAAGGATTGGGGGTTTATATATTCCCATACTCAAAACCTATTTCTATGTTAAAGATCGAACACCTTGGAATTGCAGTAAAAGAATTGGAGAAATCCATTCCGCTTTTTGAGCAACTACTCAACACTCCTTGCTATAAAACAGAAGAGGTAGAAAGCGAAGGTGTAAGAACTGCATTTTTTCAAGTAGCCGGCAGCAAAATCGAATTGCTCGAAGCCGCTAAAGAAGAGTCGCCGATTGCGAAATTCATCTCTAAAAAAGGAGAAGGCACTCATCATATAGCTATTGAGGTTGAAAATATCGAAGCTGAAATGAAACGTCTTGCTGCTTTGGGTTTTGAATTATTGAGTGAAGCTCCAAAAAAAGGAGCCGACAATAAAATGATTTGCTTTTTACATCCAAAAACTACAAACGGGGTGCTGATAGAACTGTGTCAGGAGATACCCTTGGAAAAAAAATAACGCCTTTAATCGTGAATTAAAGACGTTGAAAAAATTGGGTTTTTGAAAGTTGCCTATACCAGATAAACTACCAAACCATCTCTAAGTTTAGGTTCAAACCATGTGCTTTTGGGAGGCATTACACTTCCACTGTCTGCAATGTCAAATAATTGCTGAATGCTAACGGGATAGCAAGCAAACGCCGCCGCCATGCTTTCATTGTCCACTCTTTTTTCAAGTTCGCCAAGACCACGAATACCACCTACAAAATCAACACGTTTATCTGTGCGGGGATCGTGAATGCCTAACAATTTTGAAAGCACATTTTCCTGTAAAATGGTTACGTCAAGAATCCCGATGGGATCTTTGGTAAAAGAGTCTTCTTTTGCTGTCAATTTATACCACTGGTTTGGAAGATACAGACCAAACTCATGCGGTTGGGCAGGTTTGTATTTTTCGCTTACTTTTTCAACTGTAAAATCTTCACTCAATGCTGTAAGAAAGTGTTCGGGAGAGAGGTCATTCAAATCTTTAACTACACGATTGTAATCCAGAATTTTCAACTGACTTGCAGGGAAGATGGCCGTTATGAAATAATTGAAAGACTCATCTCCTGTTATTGACATTCCTGCCGCCCGCATTTCTTTGCAAACTTTGCCAGCCGATGCCGCGCGATGGTGTCCATCTGCAATGTAAGTAGCGTCCACTTCCTCTTCAAACAAGCGCGTGATGCTCGCAACTTTTGCGTAATCATCTACTACCCAAAAAATATGACGAATACCGTCTTCAGCTATAAAATCGTAAGTCGGATTGTGGGCTTTTTTCCAGTCTTCAATTATTCCCTGCACGCCATTGTGATCATTGTAAGCAAGAAATACAATTCCTGTTTGGGCGCGGGTTGTTTTGATATGGTTGATGCGATCCAACTCTTTTTCGGGTCGCGTAAATTCATGTTTTTTTATTACTCCGCTAAAGTAATCGTCGCATGAAGAGCCACAGATCAGGCCTGTTTGCGAACGGTTGTCCATAATCAGTTCGTAAATGTAGTAACTCGGCTCCTCGTCCTGCACCATTATTTTTTCAGCTACTAACTGATCAAGATTTTCCTTAGCTTTTTCATATACCTGAATGCTATGAACATCTACTCCTTCCTGCAAATCAATTTCAGCACGGGTAACGTGATAGAAATGATACGGGTCTTTTTTGTAGTGACGCGCTTCCTCTACACTCACCACATCGTAGGGAAGTGTTGCTAATTGCGGAGCGATGCTCTTCTTTGGCCTCAGGCCTTTGAATGGAATGATCTTAGCCATTAGTATAATTATGAGTTTTGAGTTTTGAGTTTTGAATTGCTTCGTATTCCTGCATTACTGACACCAGTCTTTCAACTTGCTGCACTGTGATGGCGTTATATAACGAAAACCGGAAACCGCCCACAGTTCTATGCCCCTCAATACCGGCTATATAATGTTGGTTGCAAAAGTCTGAAAATCCTTTTTCAATTTCGTAATTATTTGCTGCGAAGCAAATGTTCATTCTGCTTCTATGTTCTTTAACTGTTACTATTGGTGTGAAAAGTGTATTCCTTTCAATCTCATTATATAGCAATGAACATTTTTCTATGCTTTCTTTTTCAATGGTTGCAATAGACTTTTGCCTGGTCCAGCGCAACATCAACAGGGAAGTGTAAATGGCGAAAACGGGTGGTGTATTAAGTACAGAATTTTTTTTGAGCTGCTCGTTGTAATTGAGCATAGGCGGAATAGTTGACGCAATGTTCTTTGTCATTTCTTTTCTTAGAACTACTAAGGTCGCCCCTGCTGCCCCAATGTTTTTTTGAGCCACTGCGTAAAAAAGCGCACAATTTGAATAGCCTCTTTTTCTGCTGAAAATATCGCTGCTCATGTCTGCGATAAGTGGCGTTGTTATCGCTGGGAGACTACCCCATTGTGTGCCATAAATTGTATTGTTGGTTGTGACGTGCAGATAAGAAATGTCTTGCGCAATGTTCTTTGGAAAATCGGGCAAACGGCTGTAGTTACTTTCCTTTGAAGAAGATAGCACCCGCACGTTTCCATAATATTCTGCATACTTTTTCGCCTCGTCTGCCCAATGTCCACTGTCAACATATCCTGCTGTTTTCTGCGCTCCAAGAAAATTCATAGGAATCATGCAAAATTGTAGCCTTCCCCCTCCTTGCAACCAGAGTACGTCATACTCGTCATTCAATTCACAGAGTTCTTTTACCAGCGCTTTACTTTCTTCAAGAATATTTGCAAACAAATTTCCTCTGTGAGGGATTTCAAGAATGGACAATCCTGTTTGATTATAGTCAATCACAGCTTCACTGGCTTGTAGCAAAACTTCGGGGGGAAGCGCCGCCGGACCAGAACCAAAATTGATTTGCTTAATGCCTTTGTCTTCTTTCATTATGAAGATGGTTTTTCTCTTCGTCGGACGCTGTAATGCCTCCACTAACAGCAAATTTCATCGCCTCTGCCGCATTCATTTTAGTTACAGGTTTCACATTCTTTTCGTCCACAATAATTACGTAACCAGAGATAGCATACGAATGGGGCAAATACACTGCAACTTTTCCGTTCATGCCCAGATAAGCCAAATCTTTTTGCGTCATAAATCCTATTCTCCATATTTCCGGATTGTGGTTGGTACAAACCCAAACAGGTTTATTAAATCGCTTTTTATCGCCGACAAACGAATCCATCACTTCTTTTATAGAAGAATAAATGAAGCGGATGCCGGGAATGTGTTCTAAAATGTAGTCGAAAGAATCAACTAACATACGCCCCACAAAGAAGCGCGTACCGAGATATCCGATGAAAGTGACTACGGTTATGATGCTCAAAAATCCAAGACCGCGAGGCACACCGGGTATCAATCTGTCAACGCCATCAAAAACAACGAAGATCACATAGGCTGTAAGAGCTATGGGACTAAGAATTAGTAAACCCTGTAAAAAGGAACGAATAAGTATTGCCGCCAACCGACGCATACAGTAAGAAAATGGATGACGCGAAGGTACATCTCTTTAATGCAGCCTAAGATTAATTGTTTCTTTGATTGTTGTATTTTTTGGCCGCTTTATGTTTCGCTCACTATTCCTATTGTTTGTCTTGTATGCTCCGTTTTCAATGGGTCAGAACACTAAATCGTGGAAGGGCTTTGGCATTGAAGCAAACCTTATGTGGGGCAGAATCTATAAACACACCAAAAACTTTAAAGCACCTGTCCCTGATATTTCAGGAGCTTTCGAATTGAATTTCGTGCAGCAGACCTATGGCAAAAAAGATTGGGAGCAGCGTAGAAATTATCCTGTGGTAGGGCTAGGTGTTACTTATACCGATTACGGAATAGATTCCATTTTTGGAAAGTGCTTTAGCGTTTATCCTAATCTGCAATTACCAATCATCCGGTTTAAAAACGTTGAGTGGACATTTCGTGCCGGCTTCGGTATTGCCTACGCAACGCGCCACTATGAACGCGCTCCGGTTTGGGACACGCTCAACAATGCTGTGGGAACGCACCTCAACAACTATACAATGTTTTCCACCCATATCAGATATCGTGTGAACGAACATTGGGACATTCAAATCGGAGGCAATTTTTCTCACATCAGTAATGCTTCTCTGCGCACACCCAATCTGGGAATTAATCTTTATGGGGTGCATATTGGATTAAGGTATTTCCCAATTACTTCTCAGCCTGAAAAAATTGTAAAGAAGCTATCATCTTTAAAAAACAGATGGCTCGCCCAATTTCGCCTTGGCATTTCAGCCAATGAAGCCGGTGTGCCGAATGGTCCTTTATATCCTATTTATATAGCCACGGCTTATGCCAGTAAACGATACAAAGGCAAAAACAAAGTGTTTGCTGGTTTAGATTATTCTTACCATGAAAATATTTACTCCTTTCTCCGCAACAATGAAATTGAACCAGGCAAAGAAAAATCCCTCAGTTGGAAAAGCAGTGTATTTATCGGGCAGGAGTATCTATTCGGAAGGTTTGGCGTTCACCTGCAATTGGGTTACTATCTTAAAGAATCATATCTGCGCCTCGAAAAGTTTTACCAAAAGATCGGCTGCAATGTTTATTTCTTGCAAAGGGAAGAAGGATTTCTAAAAGAATCGTTTTTGTCCATTCATTTAAAAACCCATAAAACACAAGCAGAATTTGCAGAGGTTGGACTGGGCATAGGCTTTTAGATTTCTCTCTCCATTTTTACTACGTTTGCATAACGCCTCTACTATGATTGACAACAAAACTTCTTTTCTTGCTAAGAGCGAAGTAAAAGCGCATGACCTGGAGCATAAGCGCAAACTTGCCTTCAATATTCAGAAGTATGCTGACACAGTTGTAAAAGGAAAGCAACAATATTCCGATCTCCACCTTGCAAGAAAAAAAGCTAAAAATGTAAAGTGGAAAGCAATAGAAAATCTGGACAAATACCTCGAAGACTTTGAGCGCAATTTCACCGCGCGAGGCGGAAAGGTGATTTGGGCAGAAACCAACGAAGATGCGCTTGAAGCTGTTTTGCAGATTTGCAAAGCAAAAAACACAAAGCAGGTGGTGAAGAGCAAGAGTATGGTGACGGAAGAAATTCATTTGAATGATTTTCTTGCGAAGCACAATATCGAATCTGTTGAAACTGACCTGGGCGAATATATTCAGCAATTAGATGGCGAAGCTCCGTATCACATTGTGACACCAGCCATGCACAAAAGCAAGGAAGATGTTGCCAAACTTTTTCATGAAAAGCTCGGCGTTCCGGCAAATCTTTCTCCATCAGAACTTACCCAGATTGCAAGACAAAATCTTCGTGAGAAATACATTAGTTCGGAAGTTGGAATTACTGGCGGAAATTTTCTTATCGCAGACATTGGCGCGGTATGCGTAAGTGAAAATGAAGGAAACGGACGACTCACTACCGCTTTTCCAAAAACCCATATTGCTATAGTAGGCATTGAAAAAATGCTTCCCTCGGTAAACGATCTTCACTTGTTTTGGCCGCTACTTGCCACCTACGGCACAGGCCAAAATGTAACAGTATATAACACCATATTCAATGGTGCGCGGCAAACAGGCGAAACCGATGGGCCTGAAGAAATGTATGTGATACTCTTGGACAACGGACGCACAAATTTGTTGCAAACTCCTGAAGTACGCGAAAGCATGTATTGCATTCGTTGCGGTAGTTGCCTGAACGCTTGCCCGGTGTATAAAAATATAGGTGGTCATGCTTATGGCGCTACGTACAGTGGCCCCATTGGCTCTGTGATAACGCCGCACATGAAGGGAATGGAAGAATTTGGACACCTTAGCTACGCATCCAGCCTTTGTGGCAACTGCACAGAAGTGTGTCCCGTAAAAATCAACATTCACGAAATGCTTTTGGAGAACCGGCTTATTGCTGTGAAGCAAAACCTGAACGACCACAGGGAAGACATTAGCTGGAAAATGTGGAAGCGCGCCATGCTTAGCAGAACCATGATGAATATTGCTCCCGCCGGAATGAAAGAAATGGTGGTAAACAGATTGTTTAAAAAATCGTGGGGGTTGCACCGTGGCAAAATTGAATTTGCAAAAAAATCGTTCAACCAACTCTGGAAAGAACGAAAATAGGAGTAGCTGACATGTCTTTGGTTACAGTCTATAGTCCGCGAAAAAGTGCAAGGCTTACCTACGTTCTCAACTGGTTGCTCACCGATGTTTTGAATTTAGACTATCGGCTTACCGACAACGAAAATGAATTGTTGAACCTTGATTGCTTTCTTGCTTATGGGAAACAATTTGAAGGCTCAATTTCGATTCCCGATTGCGGACTGCTTTGGGAAGATAATATTACCGAACATGAAGTTTTAACTGGCGAATGGAAAAAAACTCCAACCCTTTATCCCGCTTCTTCAGATTATTCTGTTCCGTTTGATTTTTTCTCCGCCATCTTTTTTTTGATAACCCGGTATGAAGAGTATTTCCCACACACGCCTGACAAACACGGAAGATATCCTGCACAACTGAGCTTGCTTTATCAACATGGATTTTTGAAAAGACCGTTGGTTGATGAATGGATATTTGAGTTTTATTCTTTGCTGAAAGAAAATAAGATCAACGCCTATTTGAATTCATTTTCTTATCAACCTACCTACGATATTGACATTGCCTACTCTTACAAACACAAAGGTTTTGTGAGAACACTTGGCGCTGTAACAAAAGATATTTTGCAGGGAAATTTCAAGAACCTGAAAAGCAGAATGAGCGTGATGCAAGAAAAGCATACTGACCCTTATGATGCTTTTGATTGGCTTCAGGAAACACATAAAGCACTTCATTTAGCTCCAAGGTATTTTGTTCTTGCTTCCTTAAAAGTTACTCCATTCGACAAGAATATTTCTCCCTTGCATCCTAAAATGCAAAAGCTGATTCGGGGATTTGCACATGAAGGCAGTATTGGATTGCATCCTTCTTATTTCTCAACGGAAGAGAAAATTTTTTTTGAAGAAAAAGCAACGCTCGAAAATATTACCCAGCAAATTATTCATCACTCCCGGCAACATTATATTCGTTTGTGTTTGCCAAAAACATACCAACAACTTCTTGAAAGAGGAATACTTGAAGACTGGAGTATGGGCTATGGTTCTCTACTGGGTTTCCGCGCGGGTACAGGGCGTTCTTTCTTTTGGTATGATTTGAAAAACGAAATGCCAACTGAGTTAAAAATCCATCCATTTTGTTTTATGGATAGTACCGCTCATTTTGAAGAGAAACTTAGCCAGGATGCAGCGTTCAAAGTTTTGCAGGAAATGAAATTTATTTTAGAGAAAACGCAAAGCACACTTGTAACTGTTTTCCACAATTTTTCTCTTGGCTCAGATCCGCAATGGAATGGGTGGAAGGAAGCCTACTCTAATTTTTTGAAATCTCTAAGGAAGTAAATCAGAGTTTCGCAGCAATGGTTTTGTGTTCTTTCACTATTACGACTTTGGTTCCCACACCCACAATTGAGTATAGTTCCTCAATGTCTTTATTTTTCAGCGCTACACAACCGTCTGTCCAGCCTACACCCAATTCTATCATATCGTCGCCGCCATTCCAAATACCATGAATACCGATGTCTCCACCTATACGAGCAGATTTAGGAATGATACCTGTTTCTTTTAGTTTATTAAATCTCGCCCACGCCGTTTCGTTAGGATAATTGATCAACATAAACTTGTTGAACTTAGACCGGGGATTGATGTTGGTAATTTTGAATTCTCCTTCCGGCGTACAGCGATCGCCCTCCATATTTTTATCAAGCTGAGGATTAGGACCAAAGGTTGCTTTATATGCACGCAACATTCTATTGCGGTAGTAAACCATAAGGCAACGTCTTTTTTTATCAACCACGAGGCGAACTAATTCTTTATGAAGTGTGTCCGGGTTAAACTTAATAGCTGTGTTGCCTATTGGTAGTACCCGGGGAACTATGGTGGTTTCTGTAATTTTCATCATTCCCTGCGAATACTGAATGACGCGGACAATATTTCCTTTGCCATCTGGTTCTTCGCTAAGCACTTTCAGATTTCGGATGGCTTCAGGTCTCTTTTTTACGTCAGTTACATTTGTCTGTGAAAAGGAATTTATTGATGCTGTAGTAAAACACAATAAAAACAATAAGCCACCTAAAGTCATTTTACAATGTAGCTTCATGAACCCGCACTTTTATTTGATGAATGGAATGTAACGAAGCTAAGGTTTTTTGCCCAAATGCAGTAGGGGCAAGGGTTTAATTGAGATTAAATTATCAATCTGCTCGTTTGTTTCGTTGTATTTTTACACCCATGCAACTCACTTTTACTGAAGAGAATTATCTAAAAGCTATTTATAGCATACAGCATGGAAATAGCATTGGCGAGGTATCGGTAAATGAGATTGCAGACAAACTACAAACGCGTCCTTCAACCATTACAGAAATGCTGCGAAAGCTTTCTGAAAAAGAATTAATACACTACGAGAAATACAAAAAATTGCAGTTGAGCGAAAGTGGACTCAGCCATGCTTTGCAGGTGATAAGAAAACATAGGCTTTGGGAAACTTTTTTGCACGACAAACTAAATTTTTCCTGGGATGAAGTACATGAGGTTGCAGAACAACTGGAGCATATTCAGTCGCAAAAATTAATTGAAAAACTTGACGAGTTTTTAAGCTTTCCACAATTTGATCCGCATGGAGATCCTATCCCGGACGCAAAGGGTGTGCTTCCTGTTTTTTCTACTTTGCTGCTAAGTGAAACTGAACTAAATGCAAAATGTGAAGTGGTAGCCGTGAAAGATGCCTCGCCTACATTTTTACAACAACTGGAACGATTGAATTTACAAATCGGAACAATAATGCAAGTGCAGGAAATTATGCCTTACGATAAAAGCATTCTCGCCACGTTGGGAAAAAATGAGCGTGTAACGCTGTCGGAAAAAATTGCAGTGAATATTATTGTGCGGATAATTAGGTCGTGACTATTTCTTTTTAAAAATCGGGACGGTAGAGCAAGGCTCGCCATACATTAGTGATTTTACATAAGGTCGCAGTTTAGCGGTAATGGCAACGTAGGCTAACTCAGGCACGGGAGTATCTCCACAACCTTTAATTACTACACGCTTATCCTGATATTCTTTGGGGTCAATGAATGAAAGGTTTGCAAGCAATAAATGTTTTCTCAACTCTTCTTCCGAACCGAAAAAAACCGAAGCGGCTACTGGCTGTAAATAGGAAGCGGCAAGCATGTGCGCCCACATTGGAATAATGGCATCGGTACTGCAAAATATAGCTACGTGTTTATTGGCGTATTGCGCCCAGTCATGTATAAGTAACGAAGCCCTGTAATCTTTCTCACGCAAAATCATTTCACGAAAAAGAAAAGGTTTAAGATCGAAAGGCGCAATATCTTTTTCCCGCGGAAGGTGTTCTGTTAAGTCAAGTGTAATGATTCCGCTCTCCGTCACTTTGTTAGCTATCGTTTCCATATTTGATTGTATCCCAAAACAAATTTACGAACTAAGCATCCGCCAAAAATAAAACAGCCCCTATAGCGGGACTGTTTTTATTGATGTTGTGTTTTTTAAAACTTAATAAAGGTTCTGTGCGCTGTATTTAATGTCCGCATTACGCTTCATGCTTTCCTGTAGCATACTGGCTATTGCGTTTTTCATTTGCTGGTTTTGCATCTGCATTTGTTGCATCATCATTGGGTCTGGAGCGGCTTGCTTTTGGAATCTTTCTTTTAGCGCTATAAAATATACACCGTCCTGACCTTTGATAGCGGGCGAAGTAGTGTTGGGTTTAAAGCCGTCGAAGAAAGTATATCCAGCAATTTTCGGTTCATAACCAAGATTTGGAAGATAGGCGTTAGCGGCATTGAAAGAATCGGCATTCATTACCGGTTGCGCTGCTGCCTGGGCTATGGCATCTACAGTGGTCATACTTTTATACTTTTCAGCTATCAAGTTTCCTTTCTTTTCCGATTTTACCATTGCTTCCAACATTGGGCGGTTGCCTGCATCTATCTTCATCAAACCTTTATTCTGAATGTTAGTGAGTTTAGCAATTACATAGCGCCCTTCAAGATTAAATACCGGAGATACTTCACCTGCTTTCGCCTCATACATCCAGCGGATAATTTCACGCGATGAGCCTAACCCTTGCAATACAAAATCGTTGACCTTTACGTTCTGTGCCTGAAGTTTGTTGATTCCTTCTTTCTTTATTGCTTCGTCAAAAGCTTTATCGTTTGAATTTCTTCCTGCAAATTCATTTGCTTTTGCAAAAGCTGTGTTTTCTGTTTCAGTACTTGGTGCAAGTGGCTTTGTAATAGTTGCAAGTTTTACCGCCGGTGAAAAATTTCTTTGGTCTGTTACTTTAATAACATGGTAACCAAACTGTGTCTTTATTACTTTCAAATCTCCTGGGGCTCCTAAAAAAGCTGCATCATTAAATTCTGGAACCATAGCTCCATAACCGAAATAGCCAAGATCACCGCCTTTGATTTTACTACCAGGATCATCAGAAAACTTAGTAGCAAGAGAATCGAAAATTGCTCCGCCTTTTATTGCAGCCATCAAACTATCCGCTGTTTTTTTTGCCGAACTATCGTCTCTTCCCTGATTGGTAGCAATAAGAATATGTTGTGCTTTTGCTGAATCCGGCATTGACCTTTTATCCACTACTTTCACCAGTTTGTAGGAGCCATTCTCGAAATAAGGACCATACACTACACCTACCGGAAGGTTCATAATAGAATCTGAATAGGCGGACATGAATGATTTTTTGGTCACGTACATATCTCTGTACTGATCCTCAGAATTTCTGTTTACAAAGCTTTCAACATCTGTAGTTGTAGCGAATTCATTTTTTACTTGTGCTATGCTGTTCAATACTGTAGCTGTATCTTCTGCTGAAGGTTGTACGTCGAATGAAACATAATCTATACTGCGGGTAGGATCTTCAATGGTGTACTGAGCCTTACGTTTTTCCATATAGGCTTTCAGGTCTGCATCCGTTACTTTTACTTCATTATCATTGATGGTAGTAAAAGGAATTTTCACATAGCGTATGCTGCCAATGTAATTCTGATCTTTTAGTTGACGGTCATTGATGAACTTAGGAGTATATGCTGCCCCGGCATAAAGACTATTATATTTCTGCACAAGACGCGCACGTTTTATATAACTCTTCATCTGCTGCCACTGCTCCATTGCTTTTTGCGCTTCAGGTCTTGAAAGGTCGAGTTGGTTTTTTTCAAATTGAATTAGTGCATTCTGATCAAATTGGCCCGTTTCAGGATTTTTGAAATAAGGAAATTGCATTACTAAAGGATCGGGGTTAGCGCCGGAAATCATTTCCCGCTCTTCTTCTTTGGTAAGTGCAATGCCCAGATCTTCAATATCGTCTTCTACCAGTTTTTCATGAATCATTTCACGAAGCACCTGATCGTGTATTTGCGCTTTGGTATTGTCATCTACTTTATTGCCCATCAATTCGTAGAGTGATTCATACTCCTGTATGCGCGCCGAGTAATCGCGGGGGTCTATTTCTTCTCCATCTACTTTTGCTATGTAATCGCTGCCCGAAAAAAGCTTTTTAAGATTATCACCCGCGTCCATTAATAGAAAGCCAACAAGTGCCAATGCAATTACGAAACCTGCAAGCTTTGCGTATTTATCCCTGATCTTTTGTATTACAGCCATAATAGGTTGTGTGTGTTAATTTTGTAAGGATGGCAAATTTATCGGAAAAAACGAGATAACAAAGCTTTTGTCCATGAAAAGGCCTTTGTATAAAGTCTTATAACTGCTAACAGCAATGTTATCTGAAAACATACACTCGCATTTTCTTTTTGACATAGAGCTTATAAGAAAAAGAAGAGAAGAAAACTTTTGTACAACGATGTTAATTGATGTGGGTAATGGTGTAAAAAGGTTGGAGTGATTTCTAACTGTCTCAAACACTATTTCTTCCTTAAAAATTTTAAAGTTCCTCAACACGGTTGCCCACATAAAATTCAGTTTGCACATCCAGCTTTTTTATCCCGTCGGGGTTTATCCACTTACCCACAATTTTTTGTGAGTTTACTGTTTTTACTGCAACGTGTAATGTGTACTTCCAATGTTTAGAACTGGCAATAGTATAAACCGATAAATTTGCAAGGTGGAATGGAAAATAGTTACCACCAATTCACACACCTAATAATAGTAGCCTTGATTTTTAAAAATTTTTATTCTTATTAATATGGATGTGCATAACGAAGAAGATTTGGCAAAGGTGGAGGAAAGAGGTTTTTTGGATATTGAATTAGACCCTACGCTCGATCTTTTTAAAGAGATAGAGCAAATGAAGAAGGAGAAAAATGCTGTGGTTCTTGCTCACTATTATCAGGAGCCGGATATACAGGATATTGCAGATTATATTGGCGATAGTCTTGGGTTGGCGCAACAAGCTGCCCGCACAGAGGCTGATATAATTGTATTTGCAGGTGTACATTTCATGGCAGAAACAGCAAAGATTCTGAACCCTAATAAAAAAGTATTGCTGCCCGATCTTAAAGCTGGTTGCTCCCTAAGCGATAGTTGTCCACCGCCTATTTTTAAAGCTTTTAGAGAAAAGCATCCTGATCATTTGGTGATCTCTTACATCAATTGCTCTGCGGGAATAAAGGCGTTGAGTGATATTATTTGCACTTCTTCCAATGCCCGGCAGATTGTGGAAAGTTTACCGGTAGATCAGAAAATAATTTTTGCACCAGATAAAAATCTCGGTGCCTATATAAACAAGGTGTCAGGAAGAAATATGCTGCTATGGAATGGAGCTTGTATGGTGCATGAAATATTTTCTCTGGAAAAGATTACAAGATTGAAGGAAAGACATCCTTATGCAAAATTTATTGCCCATCCTGAATGTGAGGAGGCTGTATTGCAACAAGCAGATTTTATAGGTTCCACCACTCAACTTTTGAAGTATGTTACCAATGATGAAGCATCCACTTTTATTGTAGCCACAGAAGCAGGTATTTTACATCAGATGCAGCAAAAGGCTCCGGGGAAAACTTTTATTCCCGCACCGCCAGATAATGCCTGTGCATGTAATGATTGCCCCCACATGAAATTAAACACGCTTGAGAAACTCTATATCTGTATGAAATATGAAACGCCTGAAATAATGATGGAAGAGGAACTACGCTTAAAGGCGAAAAAACCAATTGACAGGATGCTGGAACTCAGTAAACAATTTGGGTTGTAGATTTAGAATCTTCTTGTTTTTTATTTTAACAATTATTTTCTACATTAGTCCACTCTAAACTTAATTTATTTTTTATGAGTCGAATTAAATTTACATTCTCGCTGTTATTAGCTTGTGCTGCGTTTTCGAATTTTAGTGCTAATGCGCAGTATAACGCAGAGATTTTAGGACCACGATTGATTGTGGAATCTCCTGCATCTATTTCCGGTCCTAAGAATTTTACCTATTCAAGTAATCCAGGAATGACAGGTCCATGGGGTGCGATCCTCACACCACGGGTGCATGAAGAAGTGGTAAGAGTTTCTGATTCAGAAGCATGCGGAGCTATTTCTGGTGTAATGGGTAAATGGGCTTTGATCTATAGAGGCAATTGCGAATTTGGGGTAAAGGCTTTGAATGCTCAAAATGCTGGTGCGATTGGTGTAATTATCTATAACCATACGCCCGACGAGATGATTAACATGGGGGCTGGTGCTTCAGGAGGTTCTGTATCTCTGCCTGTAGTTTTTGTTTCTAAGCAGGACGGAACTGCAATGCGTAATCAACTGCTTGCTTCTCAACAAGTATTCATTTCTCTTTCTCCATGGGGTTTTGGAAAAACACATGATCTTGCTTTCGTTAATGGAAGTGCGGCGCCTTCTCCTGGTATGGCAGTTCCGTTAGCGCAGTTGGATGGTTCTGATGTTGCAGCGTTTCGTGGTTATACAGCCGCAGCAGTAGCGAACACGGGTAGTGCTAATGCTACAAATGTAAAAGTAAAGTCAACAGTAACTTTTACACCACTAGGGGGTTCAGCAACTCCTTTTTATACGGATTCTTCGGTATTAGCAACACTTACAACCGGTGATTCAGTGCAATTGATTTCCTCTCCAAGGAACTTTAAATTCACTCCTACACAAACAGGAACTTACAATTTTTCTTACAATTTGACATCAGACAATGCTGATGAGTATGTTTATGACAATCAACAAAACTTCTCATTTTCTATCACCAACGATGCTTATTCGAGAGGTAGATACGATGTGACCACTGGGAATCCCGTTATCACAGGTTATTCCAGAATTAATTCTACAACTACTCCATGGACTTGGGGACCAATGTTTTATGTGAAGAAAGGTGGGTATCAGTTCAAGGAATTGAGGTTTGCTCTGATGGATCAAGATACGTCTCAACATGCGTTTCCAAATGGATTTATTGATGCTTATGTTTTCAAATGGAAAGATCTTAATGGAGATAAATTCATTCAAGGTGGAGAGTTATCCATAAAGGGTGCTGCACTTCACGAGTTTCAAGGATTAGATTCTCCGAAGAAGATTATCAGAGTTAACATTGGTGATCCAAATGATGGCCAGCCTATGACCATAGTTTCTGAAGATACTTCACATTATTGGGTAGCTTTTAACTTAGGATTAGAATTTAGATTGAGTGTTGATGGAAATTCTAACTATTACACCAGAGCTTTTGCTGCAGAACACGGCACAACACCTTCTTTCGATTACTGGGCTCCTGGTATATTGAAAGCTAAGGGCGACATCAGCCTTATTGCAAACGATGACACTATTCGGGCAATTCCTTATGGTCCACCAACACAGTTTACAACTCAGATTGATTCTGCTGACTTTACACAACAGGAAGCAATACCTGCAGTAGCATTAATAATGGGTATGTGGCCAGTTTCTGTTAAGAACACATCTGCTAATAATGAGCGTTTTTTGACTGTTTATCCTAATCCTGCAACTGATGTATTATACGCGTCACTTGATTTAGAGAAGGAATCGAACGTATACATTAAGGTTATGGATGAGCTGGGACGTCAAATTTCTTTAGAATCGAAAGGTAAAATTAAGTCCGGCAAGATACCTGTAGATATATCAAATCTAACTCCAGGAAGATATTATCTGTCGGTTATAGCTAACGACAAACTTCTCGTGAGACCTTTTGTGAAGATTAAGTAGCAGTGTTTATATGCTTTAAGAAGCCGTCAGAAATGACGGCTTTTTTATTTTGTTTTCAAAGGTTATTTTTGTTTGATGTTTTTGAATTATGATGTAATTGTCGTGGGTGGTGGTCATGCCGGCTGTGAAGCTGCATCTGCAGCCGCCAAGATGGGATCAAGCGTTCTGCTAATAACAATGAATATGCAGGCAATTGCCCAAATGAGTTGCAATCCTGCGATGGGCGGAATTGCAAAGGGTCAGATTGTTAGAGAGATTGATGCGTTGGGTGGAATATCAGGGATTGTATCAGATGAAAGCATGATTCAGTTTAGAATGCTAAATAAATCGAAGGGGCCCGGAATGTGGAGTCCCCGCTGTCAAAGTGATAAAGAACTATTTGCAAAAAAATGGCGTGAATATATTGAAATGTCCACAGTGGATATTTGGCAAGATACAGTTCGAGAAATAATAGTTTCACGTGGAACAATCTCAGGAGTTAAAACAAATTTAGGACATACGATTAATGCCTCCTCGGTTGTATTAACAAATGGTACGTTCTTAAATGGTACTATTCACATCGGTGAGCGGCAACTATCGGGTGGAAGGATGGGTGAAAAAAATGCGACGGGTCTTACAGAACAACTCGTATCCTTAGGTTTTGAATCTGCGAGGCTAAAGACTGGAACCCCTCCAAGAATTGATGGGAGATCACTGGATTATTGTAAAATGGAAATTCAATTAGGAGATGAGGATATCGTTGGATTCTCTTATTTACCTGTAAAAAAAATCTCGCCGGAACAACAGAGGAATTGCTGGGTAGCTTACACTAATGAAGAAGTTCACGCTTTGCTAAAAGAAGGTTTTGAACAGTCACCAATGTATCAAGGGAGAATTAAGGGACAAGGTCCCCGATATTGTCCTAGTATAGAAGATAAGATTACGCGGTTTGCTGAAAAAGAAAGACATCAATTATTTGTAGAGCCAGAAGGCTGGAATACCGTAGAGATTTATGTAAATGGATTTAGTACTTCACTTCCTCAGGATGTACAATTTAAGGCATTAAGGAAAGTACCAGGATTTGAAAATTGTAAGTTTTTTCGCCCAGGGTATGCTATAGAATACGACTATTTCCCACCAACTCAATTAACCCTGACTTTAGAAACCAAAACTATCAAGAATCTATTTCTGGCAGGCCAGATAAATGGAACGACAGGATATGAAGAAGCTGCATGTCAAGGCTTGATGGCAGGAATTAACGCACATCAGGCTGTTCACGAAAAAGGGCCTTTCATATTGAAAAGAAGCGAGGCATATATAGGGGTTCTGATAGATGATTTAGTTAATAAAGGAACTGATGAACCGTATAGAATGTTTACAAGCAGAGCAGAGTTTAGAACGTTGCTAAGACAGGATAATGCGGATATAAGGCTCACCGAATTAGGTTATAAAATAGGATTAGCATCAGAGGAACGGTATAAAACTATGAAGGCAAAAGAAGATAAGATCGATTTAGTAAAAGAGATTTTATCTAGTACTTCCATTGAGCCTGATGTAATAAATAATTTTTTGGTAGCAAACAATTCACGTCCGATAACCGAACGCATGAAAGCCACGAAGCTTTTACTTAGACCCGAATTGACAATTGAACTATTGTTAGATGCTGTCCCTCAATTGAGAGAGGAAATGAAAGAGATTAATAAAAGGGTATTGGAACAAGTTGAAATACAAATCAAATACGATGTTTATATTGAAAAAGAGAAAGAGCTAGTAAAAAAAATGTCAACTTTAGAAGAGTTAGCAATACCCGATCATTTTTCTTATAGCAAATTGCAGTCTATTAGCATTGAAGCAAGACAGAAATTGGAGAAAATACGTCCAGCAACACTTGGACAAGCAAGCAGGATAAGTGGCGTAAATCCCAGCGATATTCAAGTACTTATGGTTTATATGGGTAGATAAAAAGATTGAAACGCTATGGATAGGGAGGCTGCCATCTGGCACTATTGCAATTACCAAGAAAGAAGCCACAAAGAGGTGCGGAATAAACTGTACGAGATTGGTTGTATAAAGTCAGAAGTGGAGGACTTAATCGTAAAGTTGATAGAAGCAGACCTTTTAAATGAAGAGCGTTACGCACGGGCTATAGCACGAGGGAAATTTAGAATGAAGCAGTGGGGTAGAAATAAGATTATTCAAACACTAAAGCTACAGGGCGTATCCTCATACTGCATTACAAAAGCGCTCACAGAAATTGATCAGGTGGAATATGCCAATGTTCTAAAAAAGTTAGGAGAGAAAAAATGGCAGGAACTGAGATCAGAAAGAAGCCACCTCAACAAAAAGGGGAAATTTATTAGGTACCTTCTCCAAAAAGGATATGAAACCGATTTAATCAATGATTTCTACAAAGAAATTTCTACGAGCCATTGATGTACGCGAGTAGTAGTTTGCCTATATTTACATTAAACAGCCCTCACATGGTACAACAGGTAACAGAAGGCGTTAGCGTAACCGTTGAAACATACTATCAGCCAGCGCAGTCAAATCCAATAGGTTCGGAGTTTCTTTTTGCATATAAAATAATCATTGAAAACCTCGGAACTGTTCCGGTAAAATTGCTTAGACGGCACTGGCATATTGTGGAGAGCAATGGACTTTACCGAGAAGTAGAAGGAGAAGGAGTGGTAGGGCAACAGCCAATTATAGAACCTGGAAGCAACTATCAATATACCTCTGCTGCTAATCTAAGAAGCGATATAGGAAAGATGTACGGATCTTACCAAATGGAAAACCTTTACAATAAACGTCTCCTAACCATATCCATACCAGAGTTTCAGCTAATAGCTCCTTTCAAATTCAATTAACTGTTGCCCATCTATAGTTGCATTCTAATAGCGTCCAACTGTTTCCGCAACTTTATCAACGATTCTTTAAGGTTTAAAGTCTTAGCGTAAGATTTCTTTTCTTCCTTTAGTTTCGATTTTGCGCCAGCCAGTGTGTATCCTCTTTCTTTCACCAGATGGTAAATAGACCGCAGTTCATAAATATCTTCTGCATTATAAAGCCTATCCCCTTTCTTAGTAGTACGAACCTTTAACTTGAATTCATTTGTCCAAAACCGAATGTGCGATGTATTTATATTAAACAAGCCAGCCACCTCACCTATAGTATAATATTGCTTTTCCGGTGTCCATCCATCAAGTATGTGACAGGTAGTATGATGTGCTACCGATCTATTAGTTCCAGCCTGGGATGATACACTCTTCTTAACCCTTGGCTTTTTTACCCCCGGTTCCAGTTCAATTACATCACCAAATAAACTTAGTTGCCTCATACACACCCAAAATAACAATCATTTACTGCTATTACAACACCACCCTCACACCATAATCCATAATTTTGCCCCCATGCAACTCTCCGCACTTTACCAACGCGCACTCGCATTCGACTTTCTTACCCCCGACGAAGGCGTTTACCTCTTTCACCACGCCCCACTTACCGACCTTATCTACATTGCCAACGAACTACGCAAAATACAAGTACCACACGGCAAGGTTACATGGATCATAGACCGCAATATGAACACCACAAACGTATGTGTAGCCAACTGCAAATTCTGCAACTTCTACCGCATACCCGGCCACCCCGAAAGCTACGTTACCGACCTCGATACCTACCGCGAAAAAATTGAAGAAACATTCCGGTACGGCGGCGAGCAACTACTACTACAAGGCGGCCACAACCCCAATCTCGGACTCGACTACTACACCGCACTCTTTCGCCAGCTAAAGGAAATGTACCCAAACCTAAAACTCCACGCCCTTGGCCCACCCGAAATAGCACACATCTGCAAAGTATCAAACGTATCTCACCACCGGGCACTCACCGCCCTCAAACAAGCAGGCATGGACAGCATGCCCGGCCCCGGCGCCGAAATACTCAACGACCGCGTGCGCCGCCTCATCTCCAAAGGAAAATGCGGCGCCCAGGAATGGCTCGACATTATGCACCAGGCACACAACGTAGGCCTCACCACCACCGCCACCATGATGTTTGGACACGTAGAAACCATCTACGAACGCTTTGAGCACCTCGCCAAAATACGCGACACACAAGCCCGCAAACCCATCAACGCAAAAGGCTTTATAGCATTCATACCATGGACATTTCAAGATGTTGATACCCTACTACAACGCATACGCCGCGCCAGCAACCACACCACCCCCGAAGAATACATACGCATCATAGCCCTAAGCCGCATAATGCTCCCCAACATCAAAAACATACAAGCAAGCTGGCTAACCGTAGGTAAAACCATAGCCCAAATATGCCTCCACGCCGGTGCCAACGACTTCGGCTCCATAATGATAGAAGAAAACGTAGTAAGCGCAGCCGGCGCCCCCCACCGCTTCACCGCCAGCGGCATACAGCAAGCCATAAACCAGGCCGGCTTCCCCGCCCAGCTACGCAACCAGCAATACGAATTTCGCCCCATGCCCCAAGCAATGGAAGAGCAGGTAATTAACTATTAATGAAACTTTTTTTGGGTCCCAGCGCCGCTGCTACTATTGGGCTTCAGGGGCGATAGCACCGTTCATGGCCTTTGCTACTATAAAGCTTTTCCCCCACCGCCCCACCCCTGTCGGGTGGAAACACCCGACAGCACGAGTA
>CALMWT010000032.1 GCA_937870855.1 uncultured Taibaiella sp. | reverse complement strand
GGCTGGGTGTAGGGCAAAGTAGCGGGTTTCGAGTATTTCAAATTCTTTGAGCTCGTCGTATAGTAGGGCAAATTCGCGTGGGGTCATGTCCTGGCGAAATAGGTGGTGGTTGAGGACGTATACTTTTAGTACATCGTCTATTAGTTGTGCCATGGGGGTGGCGCCGATGGTGGTGAGCCATTGGGGCATGTCGGGGAGGAGGCCTATGTATCCGTTTACGAGTAGTTGGATGAAGCCGCCCTGCTGTACTTGCTGAAGGGTGTAGTCGTAGGATAGGAGTAGTTGCTGTGGCATGGTGAGTGTGTCCATAAAGTTGAAGTCCTGGCGGCGGTATAGCTCTTGGTGTAGTGGTAGTGCGAGTAGGTCGAGGAGTATTTGTGGGTCGGTGGATTGGAGTGCGGCCTGGAGGTGTGGTGGTGGTATGTGTGGGAGGAAGTGTGGTTGCATGATGGTGGCAAATGTATGTAAATGGGTGTTTTGATGTTGTTTGATTGTTAATGGGGGTAAAAAGTTGGTGTGGGTTTTAATAATGATTTAATATTGTGGTGTTAAAAAGAAAGAGATGCAATTTATAACTGTAGCGGTAACGCGTATTAAGAGGATGGTGCTGACGGGGTTGGCATGGGTGCTGTGGTATGTGATAGAGGTTTTGGAGTTGTTTTTATAGTGTGGCGGCGTGGTGGTATATGCGTAGGTATGCGTTTATACATTGTTGCCAGGTGAATGTTTGTGCGTGTGCTTTTATGAGTGCTGCTGTGTGGGCAGGGTTTGTGTTGTAGTGTTGTAGTGCGTTTTCTATGAGTTGTGCCATTGTCTGGGCACTGAAGTCTTCAAAATAATAAGCGAGTTTTCCACCTATTTCGGGCAGTGCTGTGTAGCGGCTTAGGAATACGGGTTTTCCACACATCATTGCTTCTATTACGGGTAGTCCGAAGCCTTCGGCAAGTGAGGGAAATAGGAATGCTTCGCAATGCTGGTATAGCCAAAGTTTTTGGGCGGTGGTGATGGTGCCTGGTAGTATTACTCTGTCTTTTAATCCTAATTGGGTGATTTGTTTTTCTATTTCTATGCCGTAGGGTGTGTTGTTGTTTCCTGCAATTATAAGGGTATGATGTGGGAAGAAGTTCATGAGGGGCAAAAGCACTTCAAAGTTTTTGGCTTTCTTAAATACACTGAGGGAAAAGAAAAATTTTTGAGAAGCAAAGCTGGGTTGTTCGGGTACTACAGATGGTAGTGCCACTCCATTATACACTACACGGATGTCTTTGGGAGCTGTAGGTATTTGTTGCAGCAAATGATTTTTCGTAAAAGAAGAAATGGTGGTTACGATATTGGCTGCTGCTATGTTTTGCTGAAGCAGTTGTTTGTACTTATCTGCCTTGCGTTTATTTTTTTCGGTAATGAAATTGAGATCGTGAACAGTAAGTATATGCGTAGTGCCCTTGCTGGGAAAGTGCGAAGGAAACTGATGCAGACTGTGCCAAATGTCGAAGTTGCTATTTAGGCTGGGAAAATATCTGTTGAATAAAGAGGCTTTTAGGGTTGGTATTTGGGGAGGAAGTTCTTTTATTTTCTCAGGCACCAAAAATGTAAAGTAGAAATCTTTATCATGATGCTGTGCAATTTCATTTGCAAAGTTTAGAGAGAATTGTCCAAGACCGGTATATAGATCTTTGATCTTGTACAGGTCTATGAGTATTTTCTTTTTGCTCAAAGAATCAAATTTTATACAAGCGCATCGCCTTTCATACCTACACCGCTCACTATTTCGTAAACGAAAATATTAGCCTTCACAGCAGGGTCTTCTTCCATCCACTCTTTTACTTCATGTTGGCTCGGAGTATCATAAATAGCAATAGCTGCCAGCTCGGTATCATCCATCACACGGAAGGTAAGAATCACTAAACCCTCCTCCCGTTGTTTAAATACATAAGGCAGGTGCTGGCTCTGAATAATTTCAATTGCATTGTCATCATGGTATCGCGGACCTTTTTTAAGCACAACCAATATATAAGGCGAAAGATCTGCTAAATGTGGCAACAACTCAGGCGGCACATATTGAAACATGGAAACGTTTTTTACGACCGAAAGATAGTATTTATCAGCATAGTAAACAGGCGTGCAACTGGTATGTTATTTGAAAGCAAATAACCTTGTTTAATTCCCTTGCAGATTCTAATTTCAATACTGATATTTATCTAACTATTTGTCTGTATGCGCGCTGTTTTACTCATATTGTTGTGGCTATCGTTTACATCATTTGCGCCTCCTGCCGTTCAAAAACTCCGCTATAAAATTTTTAAAGACAAGAAAGAGATCGGGTACATTTCAGCAATACGCACTACTCAGGGAGAAACCACTACCTACGATGTGGAAACCCACATGTCTATAAGAGTGCTCATCAATCAAAAAGTAGAATACACCTCAAAAGCCATTTATCAAAATGGACTGTTGCAAAACAGCATCGCCAAATCGTTTGTAAACGACAAACTACACAACACTTGCATCACCAACTGGAAGGGCAATCATTACACCATAAAAACCGACAAGAACGATCACTCACTCGCCCGCAGCGTGGCATACAGTGGGGCAATGCTTTATTTCAAAGAACCCCCTGCAGGTCTTATTTATTCTGAAATGTCCGGGCACGATAATACCATTCGTAAAGCGGGCATTGGCCATTACATTCTTACCAACAGCAAATCGAAAAAGCAGAATAAATATTGGTATAAAGCCGGCATTCTTGATCGTGCTTTTCTTAATCATGCACTCATAGACATCGAAATACAGCGAGTGAGCTAATAATTCTAATTCTCCTCCTCAAAATATATCTTATAGAAGTGCATTCCCATTGAGGCATCATACCCTTTTTCTATCAGATCTTTATTACCATGAATGTAAACATGGAAATTCTTGTCAAGCTTCAACACACTTTTAAACACACGCGACTGTTTCTTCACCGCATTGCCCGAAATTTCAAACTCGTCCTCAAAACTTAGTTCTCTTTCATCAGCATATTGTTGCTCATACTTTCTAAACGATTCGATTACTTCCGGCATTTGCAATACTTCATCTTCAAACTGCTGGCGGTTAAACTGATCATTCTTCTTAAAATAATTCACCGACTTATTCAGCAAATCAATTTGCTCTACCCTCGTCACTTCAAATTCCGATGGCACCTGCTCTACCACATAAGTTTTGTACATACTCAGGTAGTCTTGCGTTGCATGATAATCATCGGACGCAGCACGCACTTTCAAAAAATTATCTTTCCAAAACTGCGCTTCCCCACCCTTGTTTGTTTTGTCTATTACCATTACCCGGTAGCCATTTTCTGCATCTACGTTCAGTATCAAACAAGCTTTATCAAGTTTGGTAGGATTAATTCCTTCATCCGCTTTTATAGAAAAAGTTTTGCCCGCTTCTTCAATCTTCAAAAAAGTATCCTTGCTTTCTGATTTGTAAATACCTATCGCATCCACCACATGCTGATCTGCAATTATCCCTTTGAAGTACGCTACATGCAATTCGCCACTTTTAATATTCGGCAAGTCGGTAACATCAAAAAGGTTCTTTGCAATGCTAATGCTGTGGCGCAACAAATCATCCGGTTCTTCAAAAATTTGATCCGCATAATGTTTCATTTCATTCAGCGCAATATCAGAAGGATGCCAAAAATTATAACCCTCTGCTTGTTGGAATGCACTAAGGAAATACTGAAGCAAAATATTTTTTAGCGCCGCATCTTCAAGCGTCACCAGTTCTTTCGATAGCTGTAGGGATTCACCCGTTGCTTTATTCCCTACAAAATGCGTAGCCAGCGCTTCAAGTTTTGCGTCTGAAATAATGATCATAAAAAAACAAGAATGCGCTAAAATACAGCATCGCATACTTGCTGTAGAAAAAGCTTTGTACTTTGCTCTAAATACTTTCAAGAACAAATGAACCCATCGTGCATTGCCAAATCATTTTCACTCTTTTGTCTTACCCTTTTTTGCAACACGGCATTCGGTCAACTAAAAGCCTATGGCGGAAAACAAACCGACAACCACTGCAAGGTTATTTATCTTGTAAACCCCACCGACAGCATTTATTACATAGCGGGGCTAAACCAAAATGAAGTAAATGATTGCCGTACTTTCAATAGTAAAACACAAACACACACTCAGAAATTCAGGATCAATGTGAGCAACAATGAAACCAACCATTTGCTGTTGCTACCGAAAGACACCATCACTTACAATGTCCTTATGCCCACCACAAGCAATGAACAGGAAAAAGAGCTTTCCATATTGGTGCGAATGAGCGAGGAAGTGATTGCTACAAATAATGATAAAAAACGAAACAGACAGATAATGCGTCTTTCCCCAAAGCGAATGAACCTGACGATAACAGAAAGATAAATGCTGAGAAAAATCATTGCAGTAATTGTAGGTATTGTTGCCGCCACACTCCTTTTTATGGGTTTTGAATCAATTATTGAACGCCTATATCCACTACCCCACGGCACCGACCGCGCAGACCATGCAGCAATGGAAGCCTATGTAAAAACGCTACCATCCACAGCTTTAATTCTTGTACTTGCAGGCTGGGCAGTTGGCTCATTTATCTGCGGTTTATTGATTAGAATTATCGCCCGCTCCGCCGATAAAACACCGGCATACATTGCAGGACTGTTTCTCACCACCGCAGGCATTGTAGATATTTTTATGGTGCCTCACCCCATTTGGTTTATCATCATCGGCATTCTTCTTTTCATCCCCTTCACATTAATAGGCCATTCCCTTTACAGGAAAAAGTAACGCTACATTTCTACACACTCAAACGTATTGGCAGCTACCCTTTGCTCGTAAATGGAATTTTCAACAAATACCTCAGACAACAAAATCAACGAAGTGCCTTTTTTCTTCCACCAATCAGAACGCTGTAGCGAAGAGTAGTGAATAATACCAATAACATGACAGCGCTGCTCGCTGCTACTACATTCCAATATTAATGAAATGCTTGCTGGCACAGCTTTTAAAGTTCTTGTATCAAACAAGGGTGTGCTTCCCTTTCAAAAGTGAAAGGCTGTGCTGTGATAAACCCTTTATCATTTAGACTTGAATGATGCTTTGCACTTTTAAGCAATAAAAAAGACGCTACCAATTTTTAAGCAGCGTCTTTTTTAGTTTCTATCGTCCACTAATTATGGTCAATACGCGAAATGTTCAATTCGTATGTGCCGGTGGCAGTTAAACTACCACTGTACAGAAATGTATAAATTTTTCCAGAAGCTAACGCCTGTGCAGGAAGGTTTCTAATGGAGGAAATTTTACCGGGGTCTCCTGCTGTGATGGTATAAGTTCCTGCATTTACTTCCCTAAAATCTGAAGCGCCTGCAAAGGAAAGATTGGTTGCAATGTTTATAGTGTCGCCGATAGTTCCTTCAGCCACCAAACTACCCGTTGCCAAATGCACTAACCTTACTTTAACTTTACCAGCAGCTGGAGCGGTAAGATCATCTGTTCTTGCAACA
>CALMWT010000031.1 GCA_937870855.1 uncultured Taibaiella sp. | reverse complement strand
GGGTGTATTGTTTTTCGAAGTTGCCGCGAAAGGAAAATGCGGTGGGATCTGTGGTGTCTATGGTGTAGAGGTAGAATTTGTTGGTGCCGGTAAAGCCTGTGTCGAGTGAGTATTCTTTGAGGGTAATGGACGATGCTCCGTCGGATACGGTTATGATGGCTCCGTGAACGAAAGCGTTTTCGAGGGTGGTGAGGTCTATGCGGGAGAAGTAGCCTATAGATTTTGTGAGGACTACAAAGGGGTAGCCGCCGTTTTCTATTTGTCCTTCAATTACTAATCGGGGTTCACCGGAGTTTAAGCTGACGTTTACTTCTTTTTCGCAGGAGGCTAAAACAAAGAATAGAATACCGGTTAGGAGTAAAAGGTATCGTCTTTGAAGGCTTTGCATAAAAGGGAAACAGAAAAGAAACGAAAGTGTTTAGAGCTTATTGAAAAACGTACTTGCCATCTGAAGCATACATTACCGGAAGTATTTTCTTATTCTTTTCAAAATAGTCGTAGCCGGTTTTAAGATTCACCCAAAACTTTTGCTTTTCAAGGTCATCCTTATAGCTCCGTCCCAGAAAATTAAGTCCTGTTTTGTCGAAGCGTGTGGGGTAGATATGCACAGGTATGTAGTTCTGACCGTTGAGTTTTGCATTGAGACACAGCACGTAAAGTTCTTGAATAAATACATCGGTGAGGGGAAGACAGCCCACAGTTACGCAGCCTCCATGAATGTAGATATCGCCACCTGGTTTTTTCTTATCGCCATTTATCATGTCTGAATAATTGGGGTAATTCAGCAGCATGGAGAGATAGAAATCGCTTTTTGGATTGAAATCGTCTATAAAATAAAATCCTTCCGGTACTTGTCTGTCGCCCTCAAATCTTTTTGGACCAAGCACACCTGAGAGTGCGCAAACGCGATAATTTTTTACGAGTGTGTATTGGGAAGTATCATCATTTCGCCCCCATAATTCCATTTCGTTGTTCGATTTGAAGGAGCGAATAAAGATTTGATGGGGTGGATATACAAGTCCTTTTTCCCGAAACATTTTGCTCAGGGTATCGTTATACTTCATGTATGCCTGGCTCACCCTGTTGAAGGAAAACTGGAAATTTCTGAAAGTCGCAGCATCGTCCTGAGCATAAGAAGTTGAAAACAATGCTAAAGCACCACAAACCATGAAACTGCGCAACAGTTTTCCCACCATAAACTATGAATTAAATGAAGTTATTTTTTCGTTGAAAGCTGCGTGTACAGCCTGTTTGCAAATATAAGCCTTGCTGCTAAATATGATTTCCTAAAAATAGAAAACGGGACCTTGACAGCCCCGTTTTCCAAATTGCTATTACCTAAAAGTTATTAGTGCTGAATCATTAGTCTTTCTGTATGCTGCGCCTTGTCGGTAGCTATTTTAATGAAATAAACTCCGGTATTTAAGTGCGCAAGATTGATAGTGCTTACTCCGTTAGCTTTTGCTTCAGTGCTGTAAACTACGCGACCGGTAATGTCTGCTACGTGAATATTTGCAATGCCGGTAGCCTCTGAAGACCAGTTGATGGTAACATTTCCAGTAGAAGGATTAGGATAAATGTTGAAGAGGTTGCCTGTAATTTTTGCGATGTTGGTAGCGATAGGAATAATGTGTGTAGGCGTATGTTTGAAGTTTATACCATTCACATTGTAGTGTCCGCTTGCAATTGAGATTGCAGCAGACGGAACAGTGATATAGTTCATGTGCTCAGGGTAAACGCTATAAGAACCGGCAGGAATGTTACCGAAAGAATAGTCGCCATTGGCATCTGTATAAGTAAACCGAACGATGTCATTAGTTGCATTGCGCAAAGCCACCAATATATTTGGTACGCCACCTGTAGTTCCCTTATTAGCGCCAAGGCTAATGTTACCACCAATGAAGCCTGGACCACCAGTGAAGCTGCCTGGTATCAGATAGATGTCTTTATTGATAGTGGAAGTACCAGTGTGATTGATCACTGTTGCATTGCTCCAGTATGCAGAGTTGTTGTGGTAGGTTGGAATAAATTGATTAGCTCCTGTTGTACCACTCACAATAGCTGCTTTGGTGCGGTAAGAACCAGCGGGGTGTCCTAAGAAAGAATAAAAGGCAAATTGCGATCCGCTCACAAATGCAGAGTCAACAGCCGTCAATGTGTTTTGTGCGCTATCCATTACAATCAGCCAAACCTTTAAGTTCACTTGCATTGTGTTGGTAATAGTAGAATCCCAACTAATGATACCTGAAATAAGATTGGGTGAGGCAGCTACCGTTATTAGTTGGGTGGTGCTGTCTATGCAATAAACGGCTTGAGTGAAGGTATCTACCCATTCGTTGATCAATTTTACTGTGTAAGATCCGGGATTAGTATAAGTGTGTGATGTGAAATTTACATTGCTCACAGTTGGAGATCCATCACCAAAATTCCAGGTTGCTTTTCTAAGAATTGGCGCAGGAATATTAGACACCGGTGTAGATGTATTTACAAACGACTTTGTAAGTCCAGTGCCTGAGGTTGTAAAATTTGCTGCGAGATTGGCGCAATTCAATGTGCCATTGAAATAATAGATGTTCGTGCTACTGTTATGCGTGCAACCACCTCCTGTAGCGGTAAGAGAAACGGTATAAGTTCCTGAAGCTACGTAAGTATGATTGACAGATGCGCCTGTACCAGTGCCGCCATCACCAAAGTTCCAAGAATAAGTAATACCTGTTCCACCACCTAAATTGTTTGCTGTAAAGCTATAAGATCCATTACCATTGTTTACAGTTGCAATGCTGCTTGCACAAGGTTGGTTTACAATTACGTTTTGAAATGTGGAATCAAAGCACTGCATCTGATTGTTTAATGTGTCAAAATACTGACCCCATAATGTAATGGTGTAGGTTCCGTTGTTGGTGTAAGTGTGCGAAACTGTAGAGTTAGTTGTATAGTTGATGAACGAGTTACTGTTATCCCCCCACGTCACCCACATATTTGGTGTCGAACCCGGAATTAAAGCCCAGTTGGTAGTGTTTGTAACTGTCACTTGCATTCCGTTTGTGGCGGTGGAAAATGATACGTTGCATTGTTGCGCTATGGCAAGATGCACTGAAAGTAGCGCGATAAGTGTAAGTAAAAGCTTTCTCATAAAAATTGATTTTTGGAAAAATGATTTTATTATTTCAAAGACGTTGTATCTGTGGTGAATGTTAGAGCAAGATAGGAAAAAGCCCCAAATTTGGTCTGGAGCTTTTCTATTCACACTAAATTCTTTTTACAAATTTCCCCGCTTTGCCTGTTCTCTTTCTATAGATTCAAACAATGCTTTGAAATTTCCTGCGCCAAAACTTTGCGCACCCTTACGCTGAATGATTTCAAAGAAAAGGGTAGGGCGGTCTTCTACCGGCTTCGTAAATATTTGTAGCAGATAACCTTCCTCATCACAATCTACAAGAATCCCAAGCTCCTGCAATTGACGGGTTTCTTCATCAATTTTGCCAACGCGGTCTTGCATCATTTCATAATATGCTTCGGGTGGAGCAGACAAAAATTCTACGCCGCGTGTTTTTAGTTCTTTTACTGTGGCAACAATATCTGCTGTTGCAACTGCAATATGCTGCACACCTTCGCCTTCATAAAACTCAAGGTATTCTTCAATCTGTGATTTCTTTTTTCCTTCTGCAGGTTCATTGATCGGAAACTTTGCGTAGCCATTTCCATTGCTCATTACCTTGCTCATCAACGCCGAATATTCTGTGTTGATTTGCTTGTCGTCAAACGATAAAATGTTTACAAAGCCCATCACTTTTTCATACCACTCTACGGTTGGAATCATTCTGTTCCAACCCACATTTCCTACACAATGATCTACATACAGCAAGCCTACTTCCGAGGGATTGTAATCGCTTTCCCATTTTTGGTAGCCCGGCAGAAACTGGCCCTTGTAATTCTTCCGCTCAATGAACATGTGAACAGTTTCTCCGTAGGTATAAATCCCAGACATTTTCACCTCACCATGCTCGTCTGTTAATGTGGTCGGTTCCTGATAAGGTTTACCGCCGCGCTTTGTCGTTTCTTCAAAAGCTTTGTAAGCGTCGTCCACCCAAAGTGCAAGTATTTTTACGCCATCTCCATGTTTCTTTGCGTGTTCCGCAATCGGTGAATCAGACTTTAGAGCGGTGGTAAGCACAAGCCTAATTTTCCCCTGCTGCAATACATACGATGCGCGATCCCGAACTCCGGTTTCCGGTCCGGCATAAGCAAGCGATTGAAAGCCAAAAGCAGTCTTATAAAAGTGTGCAGCTTGCTTTGCATTTCCTACATAAAATTCAATGTAGTCCGTACCGTTTATTGGCAAAAAGTCTTGTGCCTTTGCTATCTTTTCTGCGAATGTTTGTGAGGTTGTTGACATGCTATTTTTTTTTCAAAAATGATTTCTAGTTTCTTTCGCTGTTTGAGCTAAGCGCAAAGATATTATTCAATTACTCAGCCCAGCTCATCATGTAGTTTTCATCTTCTATTCCCGTGGCAATATCTGTATGGAATAAAGGCTTGAAGGTATCTACCATCACAGCTAATTCTTTCGTTTCTTTTTGTCCGATGCTCTTTTCAACCGCTCCCGGATGTGGGCCATGTGGAATGCCTGCCGGGTGCAACGTAATCATACCACGCGTCACATGCTTGCGACTCATAAAATCTCCATCTACATAATACAACACTTCATCGCTGTCAATATTGCTATGATTATAAGGAGCAGGAATTGCATCTGGATGATAGTCGTAAAGTCGTGGTACAAAAGAGCAAATCACAAAGTTGTGCGCATCAAATGTTTGATGCACCGGCGGCGGTTGATGTACGCGTCCGGTTATAGGTTCGAAGTCGTGAATGCTTAAAGCATAAGGATACTCGTAGCCATCCCATCCTACCACATCAAAAGGATGATTGGCGTACCAGATGTTGTAGCACAATCCTTTTTTCTTCATTTTTATAAGATACTCGCCGGTCCTATCAATAGTTATCAATTCTTTTGGCTGACGAATATCGCGTTCATAAAACGGAGCATGTTCCAATAACTGTCCATACTTACTTAAGTATCTTTTAGGAAAAGTTATCGGGCTGAATGATTCTATAACGAACAAACGATTGTCACTGCCATCGAATTGAAGTTGATAAATAGTACCGCGGGGAATTACAAGATAATCGCCGTAGCCAAAAGAGATTTGCCCATATTGCGTGTGGAGCGTTCCTGTACCTTCATGCACAAAAATTACTTCATCTGCGTCTGCATTTTTGTAGAAATAATCGAGATTGCCATTTTGCGGCGCAGCAAGTGAGAGCTGCACATCGTTATTGAAAAGAACAATTTTGCGGCTTTTCAAATAATCGGATTCAGGCTTTACATTAAATCCCTCAAAACTGCGATGCTTTAAAATGTTGTCGGTTGCTGCTTTTGGCGTTGCATTTACCGGCTCTTCTACTCTAATGATTTGAGTGGGCGGATGAACATGATAGAGCAAAGAATAATTGGACGAAAATCCCTCGGTGCTGAAAAGTTGTTCTGAATAAAGCCCGCCATCGGGTTTGCGAAATTGAGTATGGCGCTTGTGCGGTATGTTTCCGACCGAATGATAATGTGGCATCCTTTTACTTTTATTGAAGCATCAAATTTACAGAAATAGGAGGGCTTTGCAATGATGAGAATCATGGGTGATTTCTATGGATGGTTGCAAGTAAAAAGAAAAGGTTCGTCCGGGAAACGGAAGAACCTTCAAAAAAATTTTGTGAAGAAACTGTTTACTCTATTACAACTCCGGTTGCATCTACTCTTAGTTCCACTTTTGGTTGTGTAATCTTCGCTATTTCCTCCGGCGCCAAACCTTCGTCTTCAGCGTAGTGTTTTTGGTCTTCAACCGAAACTGTTTTGCGTATTGCAGTACCATTCACGTAGGCTTTACGACCCGCAAGGTCTTTAGGAATCATGAAAGAATGGTCTTTGAACTTCACGAAAATATCAGCTCCGGTTTCATTTTTCAATTTCATCCAGCAACCTTCAGCCTGACAAACCTGAGCTATCTCTCCGCTGATTACTACATTTTCCAACTTGTCTTTATCGCCCATACGACTGCTTAATTCTGTAGCGCTATAAGCAGTGTTTGTTTTGAATTTTTTACCGTAAGGTGTTGCTTTTTGTGCAATGGCTGATAGCGATGTTGCAAAAATTAAAACACCGGCAAAGAAAGTAGTCATCAACTTGTTCATAATATTTTTTTATCAAAAATAGGAACCAGGTTGCAAATAGTGTGTTACATAATCTTTCACGCCTTCTTCCAGCGAACTTAACTGCTTTGTATATCCGGCCGCTTTGATCTTGTTCATATCTGCTTCGGTGAAATACTGATATTTATCGCGAATGTCCGCTGGCGTATCTATGAATTCTATTTGAGATGGAAGTTGTAAGGTGGCGAAGATGGCATTTACAAGATCTTTAAAACTCCTTGCTGTTCCTGAACCAATATTATACAATCCTTCTTCCTTTCTTTCTTGCATAAGCCATACACACATGTTCACCACGTCTTTTACATAAACGAAGTCGCGCATTTGCTCACCGTCTTTGTAATTGGGATTATGAGAGCGAAATAACTTTACCGACCCGCTCTTTTTTATTTGCTCGTAGGCATGAAAAATAACGGAAGCCATTCTTCCTTTATGGTATTCGTTTGGGCCATAAACGTTGAAAAATTTTACTCCTGCCCAAAAAGGAGGTTTTGTTTTCTGGTCAACAGCCCAAATGTCAAATTCGTTCTTCGATCTTCCGTATGGGTTGAGTGGTTGTAAGTTAGTTATTAC
>CALMWT010000030.1 GCA_937870855.1 uncultured Taibaiella sp. | reverse complement strand
ATCTCTTTCATTTGACCATGCTCTGCCATCTTCCCATCGAGTGTTAAAGACATCAGACGTGCAGAAACTTTTGCCGGATTTCCGATCCTCAAAACATTCAATCCTTCCTCAGAAAGTTTTTCGCTCAGCAAGTCAACAGCCGTATTGCTTGGTGCAACTACCAGCACCTTTCCTTTACCGTCTAAGCTTATTTTTTTGATTGCCTGAACAAGGGTGGTTGTTTTGCCTGTGCCCGGTGGACCGTGAACTATTGCCAGTTCATTTGCAGCCAATATTTTTTCAATTGCAGCATGTTGAGAAGCATTTAGTCCTGTGGAAAAAACTGTTTTTACTTCATTGAATGATGGCTTGGTCTGACCAATGATAATCCTTGCAAGCTTTCCCTCTTCAGGCTTTTCAACTACCTGTACAGCTTGTGTCAAAGCCCGCTCCATTTCTTCATAACTGTTTTCATCAAACAGCAGATCAAGTCCCAACTTTCCATTGCTTGCCCATTCTGGCAGTTCATCTATTCGCAGACTAAGTTTTAAACGGCTATCGCCTGCGAAACTAATAGTGCCGGAAACATGATCGGTGTCGGCATTATGATTGGAAAAAAACTTTACCGGCTGACCAAATCGAAACTGATGCGGTACATCCTGATGGGTAGTACGCTCAAGTTCCACTGTCAAATAATCGCCACGTCCTATTTCCGTTCCTCTGATGGCAACAGGATACCAGCTTAAACCGTTTGCTCGGCGTTGTGCAATAGTGGTAGTGGCGGCTAATAGTTGATAAGATTGCCTGTCTGCCTCTCGTTCCTTTGAAAGAAGTTGTAGCAGATCCTTAAAGTAATTCATACGCGAAAAATAGTCTTCAATAATCCTTGGTCTTTCGTTTTGAAACACCAACAGTTTTAAAACCCCAGTGTCTGAAAGCTCTCTTATCCACCTCCCAGAAACTTACCCCGAAGGAAAAAAATTTGATAAAAAAATCTCTCAGGCATTTGGAGAAATCATTTCATTGCGTAAATTCGCAACTGATAGGGTTTATAGGGGCTGGCCTGTTCTCAGGTCGGCTTTTTTATTTTCTAAATTTTCGGGTCAGTTCTGCAGATAAAACTGCCATCGCATAAAACACCACATCGGAAACTACTACACCTACAAGCGCGCCAAATTCATAAGGAGTGAAAAGAGTGGTGAAAAGATAGATCATACCCGGGCGCATGACGAACGAATCCAACAATTCCGCTCCCCCAAATTCTAACAAAATGTTTCGTAACACAGGCAGGCTATGCTTCCATGTCCAGAGTTCAGAACTGCGTTTTGCTTTGATAATATCCCCAACAATTATGGTTCCGTAGAAGCCAATGTTTTCGGATAATGCACCCACATAAGCAGCCAAAATTTTATTTCCTGTGAGATAAAAAGTAATGCTGGCACCTATAAGTACCAGAATGCCGCCGAAAAGCTCTGCAAAGCCATATCTTTTAAGATAAAAAATGAATTTCTGCCACATGGAAAGAAAAAAGCTGCTACGAAAAAAATCATAGCAGCTCTAAGAAAAATATTAAGTCATTAGGCAACTAAAGTATCGAGCACCTGATTCATATTTCTTACGGCATCGGCAGATTTATTAAATAACTGCTGCTCTTCTGCATTCAACTTGTAATCAATAATTTTTTCCCAGCCATTAGAACCGATCACTACCGGCACACCGAGGCAAATATCATTTTGCCCGTACTCGCCTTCCAAAGACACACAGCATGGGAATACCTTCTTTTCATTGCGAACAATGCTTTCTACCAATGCAGCACCCGCCGCACCTGGCGCATACCATGCAGACGTTCCTAACAATTTTGTAAGTGTAGCACCGCCAACCATTGTATCAGCAGCAATTTGTTTCAATTGGTCTGCGTTTAGATAATTGCTTACAGGAAATCCACCCAAAGTAGCGAGGCGAGTAAGAGGAATCATTGTAGTATCGCCATGCCCACCAATAACGGTTGCAGAAAGATCATTAGGCGAACAATTCAACGCCTGCATCAAAAAATATTTGAAACGAGCGCTATCGAGAATACCGCCCATACCGATAATGCGGTTCTTAGGAAGGCCTGTAGCTTTCAAAGTAAGGTAGGTCATCGTGTCCATCGGGTTAGAAATCACAACGATGATAGTATTTGGTGAGTATTGCAGCAAGTTTTTAGCAACTGTTTCAACAATCTTAGCGTTGGTGCCGATCAGTTCTTCGCGCGTCATACCTGGCTTGCGGGGAATACCTGAAGTGATAACGCAAACATCGGAATCAGCAGTTTTGCTGTAATCGTTTGTACTGCCGATAACGCGCGTATCAAAGCCAAGCAAAGATGCAGTTTGCATAATGTCCATTGCCTTGCCTTCTGCAAAACCTTCTTTGATGTCAACAAGTACCAGTTCTTCTACGAGTTCTTTACGGGCGATGTTGTCGGCACATGTAGCGCCTACTGCGCCTGCACCCACTACGGTTACTTTCATTTTGTTCAATTATCGTTTAGTGAGAGAAAATTAAAAATCGCGGCAAAGTTAATTATTTACCCAATCCATGTTATTTGTAATTCATTATGAGTGTTCTTTATTTCACACAGAGGGCGCGGAGGTAATGAGGCACAGAGTTGAAACGCTCTGTTCTCTGTGAGCTTTGCGTGAAACCTTTTCACTTTCGATTTCACGAATTCCTAATTTAAAAGGATAATTTTGAAGACTTTCGTCCGTTATTGAGATATGATTTTGCGCAACATTGCTGTTTTTGGATTGCTTTTATTCACCATTCTTTTTTCCTGCAAAAAATGGAGCGATCCCGCGGCACCACAAGACCCCAGACTTGACGACAATAAATATTGCAACGACCCTGAAGCGGTAAATTATAACTGGAATTTTCCCGGACAACCAGATAATAGTGTGTGCATTTTTCCTGCCGATCTTTTTAAAGGCACTTATCTTTTTACCGACTCAATTTATAATAGTCAAAACGTTTTCGATTCCGCACGTTCTCAAAACATTTTTACGCTTCAAGTCTTTCCAATTGGTAAAAGAACATTGCGCATACTGGGCTTTTGCGGATTGACTGACTCCCTGAAATTTACCGCAGAAAGAAGCACTTACCGCGCCACAGCCGACACCACCATTTTCTTAAACGATACGACGAAAGTTTATGGTCAATTCTTTTGCAGAACACAAGACACGCTCACTGGCTTTTTTATGAAAAGCCACACCGACACAAACGCACTCAAAATTGACTTGCAGGTGATCAGCGATACGGGCATTTATTTTCATAGAGGGACTGCGGTGAAGCAGTAATGGTCTGAACCGGATTTTCAGGATTTATAGATTCACAGGATTATATGAGTTGCAAACTCACTCCAGCAATAGCTTCCCTCTCACCACTTTGTCGTCAATAGTAAGAGAGTAGAAATACACACCTGACGGCTCGATGCTTATATCGAAACTGTGCTGCATCGTTAGCGGTTTTGCGTGATAAATGACCCTGCCTGTAACATCAGAGACTGTAAAGCTTTGGATGTTTGCTGATGATACACAACGATAAACACCTGATGATGGGTTGGGTTGTATTGAAAATATAGCTTTGGACTTTGTATCGTCCACATCAAGACCTGCAACAAAAATACAATCGCTTGTGTCCTTACATCCGCTATTCGTAATGACTAACGCAAATGAACCGCTCCAACTCGGTGTAAAAGAATTACCAATTGCTCCTGTAAATACTGTGTAGCCGGGACAAGTCACCCATTGATATGTTCCAGTGGCTGAAGCAGCCGTCAGCGTACTTCCGCTCAACACTACAGTATCATTTACAGATTTTACTGTCAGTTTTAGGGTTATAACACTGTCGCAGCCATTGCCCGCCGTGAGCGTATCCCGGTAAATCCCTGTTGTGTTGTATTGTTTTCCTGCAAGTGTATAGCTGGTTTTCTGGCAGATGGACGCATTGATCGAATCTTTTTTAACGGGCAATACCGAAACTATTATTGGGTTAGAAAGGTTACCAAGGCATCCTTGTGAACCGAACACGGTGTACGCTCCTGCTAATACTACACTTAGCGTATCAGAATTAGCACTATTAATAGGAATACCATTTCGATACCATTGCAAGTTGACATTACTTTGACTCGCTTGTAGCATGACACTCTTACCATTACAGATTGTTGTAGGGCCTAAAGCTGTGACAGTGACTGGCTGGTTGGGAAGCTGTAATTCGTCGGCTCCTATAGTGGGTATCAGGTTACGAGGATCGTTATCAAAGTCGGTGGTAATACCTGAGATACCCATTCCTACTAATTGTGTATTAAGAGAAGTCGGAAGAAGGTGTAAATCACCCACACCCACGTTTAAAAAATCAACGTTCTGGCTTACAGAACAGCTATCAAGATTGGTCAACGCTTTATAGCTAGCAAATGTTAGAGTTGAATTGCCCCAAAGGAAGGGGGAGTTTGCTGCACTGTAAAAGTTATTGTAGTTTGAGGATGTCCAACCTACGCCCGCAAGTATGTTTCCGTTCATAACTGCGTAATTGTTGCCCGTGATGCGACTGTTGTAAAATATGTTACCCTTACTTTGAATTGTTGTGTATGAAGTCGGATTACGGATGAAAGAAGAGGAGATTGACGAGGATATCGGATTTCCTAAAATGGCAATCGAATTAAAATGTAAATCAATCCCTCCGGCTGCAGTGTCATTGCTGATTCCAAAAAGGTCGCCTCTATAGGAAGAGAGGGTTATCATATTGTTGGTGACTTTGTAAGTTCCCAGAGCTGTTCCAGACGTAGCCCCATTACCCGCTAGTGCGATGCCATAAACAGTTCCACTTGCGCTATCAAGAGATAATCCGGAAATTCTGTTCTTTGCAATATGCAGTCCATCGTTTTCTTGAGATATTGCTCGTATGCCGCAAATCTTCGTTGATGCCAGACTCGTGCTTTTAAGGTTGTTGATGTGGTTGGCAAGCACCTGCGAAACACCAATATTTGGATTTGATATAGGGGCGTTGATAGTTATTCCGGTTACAGAAAGCACAGTTCCAGACTGAGAAGCGTTTGTCAGGTTCGAAATAATGTTAGAGTCGATCGAAAAGTGTTTAAAACGACAGCTACTATAGATTCCTGACATAACGAGATTAGTTACTCCAGGCATACTGTTTAGGTTTTGCACACTATTACTACGCACACGAACAGATGTAAATGTATCATTCGTTGATTGAAACGAAATGCCGTAGATAACTCCAGCTTTCGACGTGATGCTTGAAATAACGTTATTCGTAACCGTGGTTTGGAACTGACTGCTTAGCGTAGAAGTTTTGAAACACGCAATACCCGCTGTAGAGCCTGAAGTAATTGAGACCCCATTATTTTCCAGATTACGAATAATGTTTTGGGTACAGATTATGTTAGTCTTGAATTTACTTGAATTCTTGTCCGTTATTCTAATTCCTTCCGCTGTAAACCCATTTCCGGTAGTTTTTAGACTGCCAGCCACCGTTCCTCCGACAATGTTATTGTTTATGTATGCAGAGTCCGGCAGTGTTACCCTTATTCCCTGAACGGTGATTCCAGATGACAACCCGCCGATTAGGTTATTTTGACAAACAAACCATTCTGCGCTCGACGAACTGAGATTAGTACCAGCGTAGGCCAAACCTATTGTCGCGTTTGAACTCTTTATATTGGCAGTGTCAAATAAAGAACCGATCAGATTTGACGCATAAGTACCGATGTAAACTTTTCCTGCCTGTGCAGCAATGCCCGTAAACGTTCCTGATCCGGAAAGCGTGCTAACATCAACATTACTAACAATATTACTATCGATGTAGACCGGCTGTTGTAGGAAGCCACCATAATAGTTGATACCTGTAACGTTGAAATTTCCGATGAAAGTTGATTTACCAGTTAATGTAGAGCCGTCCCCTCCCAAAGTGTTAGCTCTTACGACATGTGCTTGTCCGTTAAGATTGATAAACCAACTTGTAAATACTGTAGTGGAACTATTTACAAGTGGAGTCGTAAAAAATATAGTATTTCGCTCTATTGTATCACCATAGCTACCAATACCGATGTTTATTCCAACTTGGCAATTTCGAATAATGTTGCTCCTTATCACGATGCAAGAGTCCCCGCTTCCGGTAGATTGAAAAGAGAATCCTCCAGGGAACCAGCCACTTGCTATTGGTCCAACCTCATTGAATGCAAAGGTATTGTATGAATTACCACCGGGATTATCAATAAAAACACAGGGGACAGCCCTCGCAGCAATATTCATGTAAGAAGTTCGGTTTTTACGTGCGCCATTTGACAATCTGAGCGTTGCAGCTCCTGTCACGTAGGCTGTTGCGAGATTCTCGAAGGTCAAACTCCTTGTCGTACCTGTCATGTTGATGCGCCCATCTATAATTACACTATCCGCGCCATTAAGGTGTATCAAAGGACCCGAAATGTTGCCTGTAATGCTTGCTATTGCCGTGGGATAAATTACAACAGAAACATAGTTTGCAGTTCCTCCACTTGCATTTAAAACAGCCGTTGCCGTCTCTGTAGTAGAACCTGTCACCTGTAAAAAGATAACACCTTGATGGATGCCAAAGTTGATTGCATCGAATGCAATCTTTAAAGTCGGATATGAGCCAGAAGTAGTCCCACCGGTCGAGACAACCGAAATTTGAGCGACTGCTTTGAAACTTAAGATAATTGCCAGAGAAAGGAGATAACCTTTCAGATATCCTTCGCGAAACATTTGCATAACCAATATTTAATTTTCCCTTCAAATTTACCAAACGCATTAACATCTTTTGCTTTTTTTTACACGCTGTCATAAACAATAAATTCACCAATTTTTGAACTCTTAGCTTTGCCCCATGTTCACCGGCATCATAGAAACCATCGCCACCATTGCAAGCATTTCAAAGCAAGGAACCAATGTTGATCTTTGGATTGAAAGCAGCATTGCACAAGAGTTGAAAATAGATCAGAGCATTGCGCACAATGGTGTGTGCCTAACGGTAGTTGAGATACAAAATGATCAATATCGCGTAGCAGCAGTTGCAGAAACATTATCCAAAACAAACCTTGCTTATTGGAAAGTAGGAGATAAAATAAATCTGGAACGCGCACTAAAAGTTGGCGATAGGTTAGATGGTCATTTTGTGCAGGGACATGTAGATGCTACAGGAATTTGTATCAGTAAAGAAAGTTTGGAAGGTAGCTGGCTTTTCCATTTTAGCTTTCCAGAGCAGTATGCTGCGTTAATGATAGAGAAGGGTTCTATTTGCATTAATGGTGTAAGCCTTACCGCCTTCAACGTGGGTAAAAATGAATTCACTGTCACTATCATTCCCTATACTTTCCAGCATACCAGTTTCCAGTCGCTACAGCAAAAAGACATTGTAAATCTTGAGTTTGATGTGCTTGGAAAATACCTGCTTAGACATAAGACGCTAACACAATAAGTGGCTTATATCCTTAACTTGCAGCCTTCTGAAAATTTTATGCAAAAGCTCGACTTAAGGCCTGAATACGATATAGTTGTCATTGGTGCAGGTGTTGGTGGTCTTACAACAGCAGCCTTGCTGAGCAAAGCAGGTTTTTCAGTTTGTGTTTTAGAAAAAGAGCCTCATGCCGGTGGATATCTCGCAGGTTTTCGCAGAAAACATTTTCGTTTCGACACGGCTATTCACTGGCTCAATCAATGCAACCCCGGAGGCATGGCAGCCAAGATTTTCGACATTCTTGGCTCCGATCATCCTAATGCTATTCCGCAAAAAAGAATACGCAGATATATTGGTGAATCGCACGACTATTTGCTCACCAATAATCCTGATGAACTGAAGGAACAGTGGATCCGCGAGTTTCCACATGAAAAGGAAGGGATAGAACGTTTCTTCAAAGCCGCGAAAAAAATCGGACATGCGTTCGACAATTTCAGCCACTTCTTCCGCACCGAAGAGACAATGGGTTTCTTCGAGAAAATGAAAAACAAACTCAATCTTTTAAAGTTCGGAATGGCTTTCATACCCTACCTCGGTTTCACCGGAGAAAAAGGTTTGAAGAAGGGATTGAACAAATTTTTCAAAGAAGAAAAGCTGCATAAAGTTTTTAGTTCTGATACTGAACTTATTGGTTGCCTCGTGCCCATAGGCTGGGCTTATTATGGTGACTATCAAAGTCCCCCGAAAGGTGGCGGGCAGGTGATACCTGAGTGGCTCAAATACATCATTGAGTATTACAACAACCATCTGTATTTTAAGTGTCAGGTGCAAACTATTCTGGTAGAAAACAACCAGGCAGTTGGTGTAAAGTTTCATCATCGTGGAAATGACTATCAGGTAAAAAGCAAGTATGTAATAGCCGCCTGCGATGTGGAAACGCTTTACAATAAGATGCTTCCTCAAAATGTTATTTCCCAAAAATTCAGGAACAAACTGGAAAGTGCAGAGTTGTACAGTAGTTCTGTAACCATATCTATTGCGCTCGATTGCCCTACGGAAAATCTTGGGTTTAACGAGGAGTTTATTCATATCTCCAGCGAGTTTTCTACTCAGGAAGAACACTCCGGCGGCGACCCCCACAAAAGTGAGATTGCCATCCTTGCACCTTCTTTAAGAGACAAGTCATTAGCGCCGGAGGGACAGGGAACGCTCACCATCTTCATGCCTGCTTTTATGAACTTCAAAAACAATTGGCTTACAGAGCAGGACGAGCATGGCAACTACATTCGAAATGAAGAATACAAGAAACTAAAGCAAGACATTGCCGAAGTATTGATAAAAAGAGTGGAAGAACTGGTAGCACCAGGATTGCGTTCACACATTCTGTTTTACGACGTGGCTACACCCGTTACACACCATCGCTACACGGGCAATAAAAATGGAAGCATGATGGGCGCAAAACCCGGAAGGCAGAATATGCAAAACAAGATTGCACATTACCAAACACCCATCAAAAACTTGTTGCTGAGCGGCCATTGGGCAGAGCTGGGAGGGGGTGTTCCTATTGCTGTAAAATCCGGTGCAAATGCCTCATTACTTATTCTTCAAAAAGAAAAGCCTGAAGCATTCAAAGTATTGGCTAACTACATGGATGCAAAAGTTACTGCCGAAGAACTTTTAAACTCTGGTGTTTTTAAACCTTATGATAATTCCTGGAAACAAGAACTAACGCCGGCCGAGAAACTTGCCCTGCGAAAAGAACAAGGAAACATCAACCCCTAAAGCATCAGCAACCCCACTTTATACAACTGATTCACCGGCTTGTTGAACCACAACAATTCAAAGTCTTCCAGCCCTGCGTTTTCATAATCCTCTTTTACTTGCTGAAGGGTAAGCGTTGCATTGTTTTCATGCACTGATAAACGCCGAAGTATAGCCATCAACCAATCGCCCTGCATACGGTCGAGCTTTATGTCCAGGCTCTCTTTTCTGCTGTGAAATGTAAGTGAAGTAAGCTCCCAGGTATTTCCCTTCTTCGACATAGTGATATGCTCTACAACAGGTGGCTTGCCGAGGTACACAACTTTAGCGGTTGCCTTCATTGTTGCAAGCTCTTCTTCTTCCAAAGCCTTTACAATGTAATCGGTAGGTACTGTGGTTCTCGGCACTTTAAAATCAAACCATTTCTGCAAAGGAAAATCAAAACAAGTGCTGTGCATGTAGTTGAACAATGACTTCTTCAACCCATAAGAAAACGCCTCATGATCTGCACCTGTAGGATCAATATGCACCACATCATTATTCGCAAAACTTCCTACCAGCAAACTCTCTTTTTGCACACCAAACGTTTCCGGTGAAAGACCCACAGGGCTATGTGCCGTCATGGCAAACTGATGCCAGAATGCAGATTGCAGAATACCTGCTTCAAACATTTGCCGAACCATCTCCAGCGAGTCTATTGTTTCCTGTGCGGTTTGCGTAGGAAAGCCATACATCAGGTAGGCATGTACCATTATGCCCGCCTCCGTAAAATGCTTGTTTACCTTAGCAACTTGCTTTACCGTAATGCCCTTTTGTATCATTTGCAGCAAACGGTCGGATGCTACTTCCAGCCCACCGCTTACCGCTATGCAGCCCGATGCCTTTAGCAACAAACACAGGTCTCTTGTAAAAGCCTTTTCAAACCGTATGTTTGCCCACCAGCTTACTACTATTTTCCTCTTAATTATTTCCAATGCCAGTGCCCGCATCAGTGCAGGAGGTGCAGCTTCATCTACAAAGTGAAAACCATGCTGCCCTGTTTGTGCCATCAGTTCTTCCATTCTATCGCATAGCAAAGACGCAGTAATCGGTTCATAAGCCTTGATGTAGGGCAGCGATATATCGCAAAACGTACACTTACCCCAGTAGCAGCCATGCGCCATGGTTAGTTTGTTCCATCGCCCATCGCTCCACAGGCTGTGCATAGGGTTGGTAACTTCTATGGCAGAAATGTATTTATCCAGCAGCAGATCGCTATAGTCGGGTGTGCCCACCTGCCCCTGCCTGTAATCCGTGCAACGCTTATTATCCATAAATTTCACCCGCCCCTCTTCCACCAAAAATGTTCGCTTCAAATCTTCTGCTACAATCCTCCCCTCTGCAAATGCAATAAGATTTTCCAACGGCGCTTCACCATCATCCAGCATTATGAAATCAAAAAACTCAAACACCCTTGCATCGCTCACACTGCGCAATTCAGTATTAGCAAATCCACCACCCATAGCCACCTTCGCATTCGGGTAATGCTGCTTCACCCACTGCGCACAGCGAAATGCCGAAAACAAATTGCCCGGAAAAGGAACCGACACTCCCACCACACTTGGCTTTAGCATTTGCATACGCTCGCCCAGTATCTTCACCGTCAGCTCATCCACATAGCTTAGGGGTTGCTGTAGTGCCGCGTACAGTTCATCAAAACTATTTGCACTCCTTCCCAGCCGCTCCGCATACCTGCTAAACCCAAAATGCGGGTCCACCGCCTCCTGTATAAAGTCCGACAAATCTTCCAGATACATAGTAGCCACATGCTTCGCCCTATCCTGCACCCCCATCTTCCCAAACGCCATCTCCAGCCCATCCATCTGCCCAAAACGCCCCGCCTCCGGCAGCCGCCCACCCCTGCTTATAAGGTGCGCCAGCGTAGCATTTCGCCCCTGCAAAAAACCCACCACCGCATCTATCGTTTCCACATACTCGTCTGCCAGAAGCGCTATCCGCTGCGCATTTTCCGACAGCCCATCCCTGCGTGCCCGTGCAAACATACCCGCAAGCCCCGCCCGCGAAAACAACGCCAGCGTGAACTCTATCCCCAAATCGCTCTGGTAAGAAGCAATACCCCTCGTCTTCAAAAACCCCTTCAAATATGCCGTAGCCGGGTACGGCGTATTGAGCTGCGTAAACGGAGGCGTAATAAGATAAACCGGAATACCCAAGGAAAAATGCTTTGAAGCGAAGGTAGCTCTCTGCCAAATAATATATTGTTGCTTATCCGGTTTATAGCTGTACATTACATGTATTCATAAGAGCATTCCGGTAACTTTTACCTCGCACACTTCGTCCGACTTCTTCTTTTACTCCTCTGCCTCCCTTGAACATTTAGTTTCACTTTAAATACATAAGTTATGAAAAGAGCAATCGTATTGTTCTGCCTGATGCTCAGCATCACCAATCTCGCAATTGCGCAAGCGCAAGAAGGAACCGTTAGATACAAAAAAGCAGAGCAGCCCGCGGCGGTTATAGAACTGCCCTACCCACCCGACATCATTATCGAAGCCATGAACGAATACTTGTCTAAAAAAGGAAAATCAAAAGCCACAGATATAAAAGGTTTCAAAACCTTCAGAAACACAGAAGTACTTAGCACAAAAACCGACAACGCCGATCTTTACTTTAAAATAGAACGCAAAAGCCGGCAGGACAAAGAAACATCATTCATATCTCTACTCCTTACACAGCCAAAAGACCAGGAAGAAGCCGATAAAAATCTTCACTACCTAAACATGGAGCAGGCAAAAACCTACCTCAACGAGCTTGTGCCTGCAATAGCCGCATACAACCTTGAGCAAAACATCATCCAACAAAACAAAAACGTAATAACCGCCGAAGCAAAACACAAAGACCACAAAGTAGAAGGCGAAGATCTAAACCGAAAGAAAATAGACCTCGAACAGCGCATTACCCAAAACAACGCACAACAACAAGCGCACCAGGCCACAGTAGAAACCGAAAAACAAAAACTAGCTCAGCTCGTAAGTCAACGCATACCATAACTACGTTCCCTTCTCATATACAACCCTACTTTACCTATCGTACTCCTGCAATTCATTTTGCAGGTTTTTTTTTTGCGCTTAGAACAGTTGCTTTCGGACGCGTTACTTTCATCTTCTTAGTGGCAATGAACAGCATCACGAAGTGCACTTTTCAGCTCATCCAATGTATCTGCTCTGTAAAATAGATACGCCCATTCCTTTTGCAATAAAGCCACCTTCTGGCACTCACTACTGGTCTAAGCGTCCCGCTTAGACACATTATTTGCAAGCGTCCGCTTGCCCTACCCATTATATTTCAAGTGCCCACTTGCTATTAAAACATAGTGATGCTATCTTGTAAATATGTCTCGTAAATACCGCATACACAACCAGCGGGAGGTTTATTTCGTAACCTTTACAACCGTGCAATGGATTGATGTTTTCACAAGAGACGAATACAAAGAAATCTTTGTTGAAAGCGTTAAATACTGTCAGCAGCATAAAGGATTGGAAGTATATGCGTGGGTAATAATGACCAACCACATACACATGATCATAGGCACAACAGGCAGTAAACTTCAAGACCTAATACGCGATTTGAAAAGCTTTACATCGCAGCACATACGGCTTGCTATTGAAAATAGCACAGCAGAAAGCCGAAAAGGATGGCTGCTATGGATGTTTGGAAAAGCAGGGGTTTATAACAGGAATAATATTGACTGGCAAATGTGGCAACAACATAATCATCCCATTGCCCTTGACACCGATGAAAAAACAATGCAGCGACTCAATTACCTTCACGAAAACCCAGTGCGTGCAGGCTTTGTAACAGAGGCTACACATTGGAAATGGAGTAGTGCTTACGACTATGACGGAGGAAAGGGATTAATTGACATTATATTTATCAATTGAAGCGAAACGCTTCAGCATAATGGGTCTAAGCGGGACGCTTAGACCAGTGGGAAGCCAAGGCTCATTCCAATTGATCCCGAAGGGCGGTTTTTTTGTCTGGAACGAAAATTATACAACTAATGCAGCGGCCGTGCAGCAAGGTTTTGAAGGGAATTTATGCCGTAGAAAAACAAATCAAACTTCCACCATACTGCATGAAACACATTGCCACCATTGCACTGCTTTGCAGCAGCATTTCTGTAGCCGCACAAACATCAGACAGCCTTACACAACAACTAACCGAGGTGCAGATTCGCGCCTTCGAGCAAAATAAAAGTTTGCAGGATGTGCCCGCATCTATCAACTACATCGGCAATCGTCAGCTACATCGTTTCAACAATACCAACATACTGCCGGCGCTGAATGCTACGCCGGGTGTGAGGATGGAAGAGCGTAGTCCTGGTAGTTATAGGTTGAGTATAAGAGGCAGTTCGCTACGGTCGCCGTTTGGTGTGCGCAACATCAAAGTGTATTACAACGATATTCCCTTCACCGACCCGGGTGGTCATACTTATCTCAATCAGTTGGGCTTTTACAATTTCCAATCGGTAGAAATTATTAAAGGTCCGGGTAGTAGTTTGTATGGGGCGGGTACTGGTGGTGTAATGCTCATTAATTCGATGCCTGCCAACTTTCGTGAGGGCGCTACGGTAAGCTATACGGGCGGTAGTTATGGCTTGCACAACACGATGGCAGAGGTTCGCTTCGGCAATCATCCTTTTCAAAACGTGGTGCGCTACCAGCATCTGCAAAGCGATGGTTACAGAGAACATTCGGCATTGCGTAGAGCTGCACTTAGCTGGGATGCAAAAGCGAGAATAGATGACCGCAATGAACTTACTGCACACTTCCTTTATGGCGATATGAATTATCAAACACCCGGCGCACGAACGCTTGAAGAGTTTGAAGTAAATCCACGCAGCGCAAGACCGTCTGTAACGTTTGCACCAGGCTTCACCGTTCCGGGTAGTAAAGAAATGAATGCAGCTATTTATGAAAAAACATTTCTGGCGGGCGCAAGTTTGAAGCATAAGTTTTCGGAACGTTTTCAAAACACAACAACATTGTATGGCGCTTACACACAACTCCGCAATCCTACCATTCGCAACTATGGCAGAAGCAGCGAACCACACACAGGCGGTAGAACAACTTTTAAATATGGTTTCGATCTTGGCAATTCTAAACTCGACTGGTTGGCGGGTGGCGAAGTGCAACAGGGCTTTACTTCGGTAAGAATTTATGATTCGCGCATGGGCACACCAGATAGTTTACAAACGGATGATGAACTGCACATCAGGCAATACTTTGGTTTTACACAGCTCACCTGGACGATGAATAAGTTTGTAGTAACAGCAGGTTTGAGTTTAAACAAACAACAAGTTTCTTTCACACGCTTTTCCAACCCACCTGCAACGGAATACACCAAATATTTCAACAACCAACTGGCACCGCGCCTAGCTGTATTGTATAAAGCGCTTCCTGGTATTTCTGTGTATGGTTCTGCCGCTAAAGGATTTTCTCCGCCTACAAGTGCAGAGCTATCGCCGAGTGGTGGTGTGTTGAATAGTTCGCTGAATGCTGAAGATGGATGGAACTACGAAATCGGCACACGCGGACATGTTTTGAACAACAAACTTTATTTCGACATCAATGCGTTTTACTTCAACCTGAATAACACGATTGTGCAAAGAAGAGATTCGCTGAGTGGTGACTATTTTCTAAATGCTGGAAGCACAAAACAATTGGGCGTGGAGAGCTACCTAAGTTATCGTTTGCTTTCACCTGCATCGTTTGTTTGGGGAGATGTGTGGGCAAGCTATACCTGGTATGATTTCAAGTATGATGAGTTTGTACAGGTAGAAAATAATTTTTCCGGCAATAAGCTGCCGAGTGTAGCGCCACATACATTATCGGTGGGTGTTGATCTGCGTTCGCGCATTGGCTTATATACCAACATCACTTATTACTACAGCGATAGAATTGCTTTGACCGATGCGAACGATGCTTTTGCAAATAGCTATTCGTTGGTTGGGTTACGGCTGGGATACAAAAAAGAATTTGCCGGAAGATATATGATAGATGTATTTGCCGGTGGCGATAATCTTTTGGATGAAACATACAGCCTCGGCAACGACATCAATGGATTTGGCGGCAGGTACTATAATGCAGCGATGGGCAGGAATTACTATGCGGGCGTGAGTGTAAGTTGGAATAAGTGATGGGACGCTGATTTTGCGGTTATCATTTCACACAGAGGGAACAGAGGAAAAGACACACAGAGAATAATTCCGGGAATTCTTTTATTCTACAAATTCCGGTTCAGACATTCACGCAATACCGACGATCTGCCCTTATCATGATAATCATAAATAATCTGCGTGCATTCTCAAAAGGAACGCTGATTTTTCATGATGGCAATGATTCATCATGATCTGTCCTTATCATGATAATCATGATGATCTGAGTTCTATACCATCCTTATTTCACACAGAGTGAATAGAGGAAAGAGATACAGAGAATAATTCCGGTAATTCTTTTATTCTACAAATTCCGGTTCAGACATTCACGCATACCAACGATCTGCTCTTACTCACAATTTCTTCAACGCGCTCATATACGCAGTGATGTCGTGCAGGTCTTTCTTGCTGATTTGATCTTTCTTGAAATAAGGCATTACCCCCAGCCCATGTCTTACCTGAAACCGTTTTACAAACATGGGGACATTCAAGCTATTCAAAGCCGGACCTAAACCACCTTCACCCATCGGATGGCATTTGTAACAGTAGGTCATATACAGCACTTCTCCTTGTCGCAAATGAATATCGTTTTTGGTGTCCACAACTTTACCGGTCAGTGGTTCGCTTTTGCGAATAGCACAGGAAGAAATGACAATTGAGATTATTATAGCAGAGAGAACTTTAGCTTTCATGTTGTTGGTTTTTTCATTGACCATTTTGCATTTTTTATTCCGTTCACTGGCGGGTAATTTTCCACACCACACCTGTATTCATCTGTGGCATCGGGCCGCGTTCCGTCATTTTCATGATACCAAAATCAACCACATACAATTCATTTCCATCAGCAGAAAATTTTACAGAAACAGGTCTTTCCAATCCGCCGCCACCATGCCAGGATGCAGGGCCATTCTTCTTTGTATTATTCACTGCAAAATCCTGAATAACACCAGTGCGCGTGTTTACGCGAATTACTTTAAATCCTACTGGAGCAAGCACTTTTCCCACCTTAGGAGCCATGTCGCCAAACTCTGCAATGAAAGCCTCACCTACATGACCAAACTTATCATTCTTCGAAAAATCAATCCCGTTAGATGAAGCATGAACACCGAGAATAGCAACCGGACGCGGCGGATCGTTCGGATATTTTTGCAGCAATGGTTTCGGATAGTCCTTACCTGGCACTTTATATTCTTCAGGATTGTTTGCAGAACCTTTTGTTAGCAAATCGCCTGCGCTCCAATCTGGCCAGCCATACCATTTTCCTTCTTCAATTTCCCAAAGTACATCGGCTGTTCCCCACACGGGCCGCGATCCCCGCTCATCATAACCATTCTCTGTTACATAGAGTTTTCCGTTTTGTCCAAAAGCAAGACCAAACGGATTTCGAAAACCCCACGCTACTAATTCGGGCTTACCGCCTTCAAGTGGAATACGCATGATCGAACCATTGCAGGGAACCTTTCCTTTTATTACCTGACCAGCATTGCTTGCTGTACCAAACGGAAGATAAGCGCCTGTTGAAACTTTATCATTCGGATCGTCAGTGAGTACATTGTCACTTTCATAGTTGGTGCCAATTAGTGTAATGTCTTTGCAGGGCACATCGTGAAAATCTTTTTTACGCTTCAACCATCCGAACTCTGCATTGTCCGGCCCAACAATAGCTGAATTGGTTGCAGTGCCCTGACCAAAATAAATGTATCCATCCTTTATGACAGGTCCATTGGTGTGGTGGTCGCCAACGCTCGGAAGATCGGATATAAGTGGAGTCATTTTCCCGTCGGGAGATATACGCAGAATTTTTCCGCCTTCCATTTCACCACCTTCGGCAACATAAAAATTTCCGTTGTGGAAAGTAATACCGCTCCAGGGACCATTCTTTGTTCCGGTTGCAATTGTTGTTTTACTTCCGTCTTTATTTACACGAATCAATTTCGGTTCGCCCCATACTTCACCATAAGAATATCCTGCTTCGATAACATACAGATTGCTTTTATCATCTAGTGCAGCGGCAGTAGGAAATGTGAAGCCCTGCGCCACCATTTCAATCTTGTAACCCGGAGGCATTGCAATATCCGCAGTGTTGATAGTGCGAGGAGGAATGTCTTTAATTTGACCACCACCTGCTGATTTTCTGATACGATAGCAACTTGTTTCAAATAGTAATACAGCAAAAAGAAGTAGAGCGGAAATGTGCTTCATGTATGTTTGTTTTGGTAACACAAACCACTAAAACAATGCCTTTGGAGGAATTGGAAATGAGCGCTTTACTTAATCTTGTTTTTTCAGATAGTCAATTATAGCCTGCACCTGCTTGTTTGTAAGGTATTCCATGTTGAGGTGCTTTTTCTTGTTGTATTGGTTGTAAAGTGCTACCGCATCCTTGTCTCCTTTTTCTACCAACTTCATTCCATTAGTGATCATTTCATGCAACCATACATTGTTGCGCCTTTTAGTTACATCTTTCAAAGATGGTCCATAACCACCTTTATCAAACGAATGGCAGGCAGCGCATTTCATTGCAAACAATTTTTTCCCGTCGAGCAGTTCTGTGTTATGCTTCGCAGGAACTACCGTAACAATTTTCGTTTCTTTCTTATCGGACTTAAAAAGTTTTCCATTTTTGTAAGTCTCAGTATGAAGTAGTTTTCCAGAGTTGTAATGCTTTATCGTTACATCGTCTTTCTTGCTGTTCCAGGAATTGTTCATGCCGTCAAACAAATACTCTCGCAACAAATTTCCATTCTTATCGAAGTAGCGCCATGTTCCTGATTTATACTTCCCGTTATAAAACTCTTCATGCTCCAGTTTTCCATTTTCGTAATTACTGTATGCTCTTCCTTCAGGCAAGGCATTTTTCCATAGCTTATAATGTTTGATACTACCATCGTGATGATAAGTGATGTCTTCACCATCAATAAATTCTCCCTTCTTCTCAATTACCTTAAAGGTTCGTTTTGCAAAAATTTTTCCATCGGGATAATACTCAGTGTAGGTACGACAATCGCAGGATGGATTGTAGGAAATAAGCATTTGCAATTTTCCTTCGTCGCTATAAACTTTTGTAGTTTTCGACATGCCTTGCTGCGCGTTCAATTCACCTACCATCATCACAAAAAATACAATTAGCAGCAGCCTCATAGATGTTTGCAAGATAATTATGGATGGCCACAAGACCAACGACTGTAAAGGTTTCACCACATAGGCACATAGTATTCACAGAGCATTAACTATGTTGCCTATGTTTCTATGTGGTTATTCTTTTTCACCACATAGGCACATAGTATTCATAGAGCATCAACTATGTTGCCTATGTTTCTATGTGGTTTTACTTGTAAAAATCTCAAAGCATTTTCTCTTCTTCGCCCTTTTCTACTGCCGTGTAAAGTTTGTAATAATGTCCCTGTGCAGCAATAAGTGATTGATGTGTGCCGCGCTCAATGATCTCACCGCGTTCCATTACTATGATCTGATCTGCTTTGCGAATGGTAGAAAGACGATGTGCGATAACGATAGATGTTCGTCCCTTAATTAAAGTATCAATGGCGCGTTGTATCAATTGCTCGCTCTCGCTATCAACAGAAGAGGTAGCTTCATCGAGAATAAGAATTGACGGATTGTAGAGTAATGCGCGCGCAAAAGAAAGCAACTGTCTTTGTCCCTGCGACAATGTGTTGCCCCGTTCCATCACATCAAAATCATAATCGCCGGGAAGGCTCATAATGAAATCGTGAATGCCAAGCATCTTCGTTACCTCCTCCACTCTTTCGCGCGGAATTTCTTTATTGCGCAAAGTGATATTGTCGCACACAGTTCCTGAAAAAAGAAAAACATCCTGCAACACAATTCCTATGTGACTACGCAAATTGTCAACATCATATTCCCGCACATCGCGCCCGTCAATAAGTATTTCGCCATCCTCAATTTCATAAAGCCGATTAAGAATATTGATGATCGAAGTTTTTCCAGCGCCAGTGTGACCAACAACTGCTAATGTCTTACCCGGCTCAAGTTTGAACGATATTCCTTTTAAAACCGGAACATCTTTTTTGTAGCTGAAATGAACATTCTTAAACTCAACCGCGCCTTCCATTTCATTTGCAGAAAAGTTTCCTTTCTCTTTCATGTATTCTTCACTATCCAAAACGGTAAATACACGTTCACCAGCAATCATTCCCATTTGCAGGACATTGAATTTATCAGCCAACATTCTCAGGGGACGAAACAGCAAATTGAGATACATAACAAATGCAATTACAATTCCGGCTGTTACTTCGTAATGCAACATGCGGTAAGCGCCCCACCACACCAACAATCCCATAGAGACCGCAAGTATTATTTCCACCACAGGAAAGAAAACAGAGTAAGCAAAGATGGCTTTGATATTCGCAGTGCGATGCTCTTTGTTTATTTCTTTGAACTTTTTCATTTCGCGCTCTTCGGCCGCAAAAGCCTGCACGAGATACATGCCGGTGATATGCTCTTGTGTAAAGGCATTCAAAGCAGCTACGGCATTGCGCACACGCTGAAAAGATTTGTTGACGCTTTCCTTAAAAAAATAAGTAGCAACTACTATAAATGGAAAAGTAGTGAGACAGATCAAGGTAAGTTTCCAATCTGTTACAAACATTACAATGATGATGGCAATGATGGTAAGCACATCTGCAACAATAGAAATAATACCTTCCGAAAAAACATCGTTTACGGCTTCAATATCATTTATCGTTCTTGTAGTGAGTGTGCCGATGGCAGTTTTATCGTAGTAAGAAATGTTTTGAAAAACTATTTTCCGAAATACGCTTTTACGCAGATCGTTCACTACTGTTTGCCCCAGCCAGTTGATGCGATACATAAACCAGAAACGCAACAAACTTTCCACGACCAAAACACCAAAATGAAAAACGCTGATCCAGATAAGCCCTTGCAGCAGATTATGATTGATGTATTTGTCAACAGAGAGCTGAATAAGATAAGGACGCAACGGAGTCAATGCCGCGAGAATGATGGACATTGCAACAGCAAAATAGAGTGTGCTTTTGTAAGGCTTCGCAAAGGAAAGAATACGCCGCAAAAGATGCGTATCGAATATTTTTTTGATGGTGTTATCTGCCAATCTACGCCTCTTCTTTTACGCTCATCAAATACGCTTTTATAAAATCATCGAGTTCGCCATCCATTACTGGCTGCACATTTCCTACTTCATAATCGGTGCGATGGTCTTTAATCATTTTGTAAGGATGGAAAACATAAGACCGTATTTGTGATCCCCACTCAATTTTTTTCTTGTTTGCATTTGCTGCGTTTTTCAACTCTTCACGTTTCCTCATCTCAGCTTCATACAACTGACTCTTCAACATGGTCAATGCCTTCTCTCTGTTCTCCCCTTGTGTACGTGCCTGCTGACATTCTACGATAATGCCTGTAGGAATATGCTTCAAACGTACCGCCGTTTCTACTTTGTTTACGTTTTGTCCGCCGCTGCCGCCCGAGCGGAAAAATGCCCATTCAAGATCAGATGGATTAACGTCTATTTCAATCGTGTCATCAATCAAAGGATATACAAACACGGAAGCGAATGAAGTGTGTCTGCGCGCATTGCTATCAAATGGAGAGATACGAACCAGACGATGCACGCCACTTTCCGCTTTCAATAAACCATAAGCAAATGCGCCATCAAATTCTAAAGTAGCTTGCTTGATGCCAGCACCGTCACCATATTGCACATCAATTTCAGAAACCTTCCAGCCTTGCTTTTCCCCATACATGCGATACATACGCAACAACATTTCCGCCCAATCCTGACTTTCCGTTCCACCTGCGCCTGAGTTGATGACCATTACACCGGGCATTTCATCTTCCGGTTCATTGAGTGTTGATTTAAACTCTAATTCATCTACTTGTTTTATCGCATTGTCGAAGCTCTCTTTCACTTCTTCTTCAGTTGCTTCGCTTGCTTTCCAAAAATCAAACAATACAGCAAAATCTTCTACCGCATCATTTACCTTACAGAACAATTCCAGCCAATATTCATTGATTTTGATTTCTTTTAGAATACCTGTGGCGCGCGCATTGTCATCCCAAAAACCGGGCGATAAAGTAAGCGCACGATCATTTTCAATCTTAGCCTTACGATCTTCTACTTTTAAAAAGCGCTGCAAATGCTGCATACGCCCACGCATTTCTTTGAGTTGCTCCTGGGTCATAACGGTGGCAAAGGTAAGGGGATGAGCGATGTGTTGAATTGTTCCTAAGACTGATAAAACAGCTTGCCTACCCTGTCAATATGCGCAACCAGTTCTTTATTGCTGATTTGATGAAAAATAGAAAGGTCTATTTTATAAGGAAGAAAGAGATCATCAATTTCATTCTCTATTACTAATTGCTCAGTAAGTAACAGTTTACTTCCGACCAATACCAGATCAATATCCGAGCCGTTTCTAAAACTTCCTTTGGCACGAGAGCCATACAGGATAGCCTTTTCAATGTTGGTATGTTTTGCAAAAACGCTGCAAATTGCTTCGATTGTTTCCGGGCTTAATCCATATTTCATTTTACCAAGCCCTCCATTTTCGCAATAAAGTTTTTAAACAGCATGAAATAAGACTTTATAATCTTATCGGCAATCTCGTCTGCCGTTTCCTCATTATAAGTATGAGAAGTTTCATTGCGGCTTTTTATCATCTCCATCCAGCCATCACCATCTGTTATCAATCCTTTGTGGAAGGCTTCTCTGGTTGCATCTCTCGACCCATGAATTTCTGTATTGCCCTGATACCTGAAATAATCACGCATCACGTTCCAGGCAAGCTCGTGGGTAAACTCGAATGCCTGAATCATTCCTTGCTGTTCTAACTCAGTTAAAGAACATTCATTCGCAAGCATTACTGCCTGCTCAAGTTTGAAAAAAGCTTTTTTGAAATTAGCCAGTCGTTGCTGCCAGCGGATGTCTTTCTCTCCCATTAAATGTAATTAGAACAAAGAAACAAAACTGCAACGATTTACACTGCTTTACGCTCGGGCTGCTCCACATACACTTCCTTCACTTTAAAAGTAAAGTTGCGCTGCGAAATGTAGCTGAATACCGCAACGATGGCTGTGGTTAAAGCCTTGGATGGTGTGGGGAAAAAATTAAAGTACTCAACAAAAAGCTTCAGAAAAACATAATTGAGCAGAATGCACATGCTCACAAGCACAGCGTAGCGGAATAGTTGCACGCGCCCCTTTAGTTTAGATTCCGTAAAAACCACATACTTCGACAAAGCAAAACCTAATGGAAAGCTGATTGCGAACGACATCATAAAGGCTGCGATATGCGGGGAAATGGTGATGAACGGCGTATAAACTTCTGTCTTATCCAGAACGAAATTGTAAGCGATAAAGTAGATGATAATGTCCAGCACTGTGTTCGAACCACCACAGGCAAGATAGCGGAACGTCTGCTGATCTATCCACCGTGCAAAAGGCTTGTGGAAAAAATCAATGATTGTAAGAATTATATTTCTTGCGCTGAATAACACTGCAATGGAAAGACCGCAAAAATAGGGGTTTGGTTAGAAAAGAAAGTGTTACAGATTTCGTGTCAGATTTCTTTATTGTTCACCATGTTTTGTTTCACACAGAGGTAACAGAGGTTCAGAGGCAGAGAGGTGTAATCTTATTATTCATGCTTTGTGGTGCCCTCCGTTTCTCCGTGTACTCTGTGTGAAATTGCGTTAGTTGCGAGAAATTTTATCAAAACCTCACTTTCTCCAACCTTTTGAAAAAATCTTTTTCTTTTTCTCCGCAGATTCGCAGCAAATTGCTTAGGTCATCATACGATACAATATCCGTTTGCCTTGCTTTCATTTGTCGTGCTGCATGATAGGCAAAGCTTCGCCAGTCATCGCCGATCTTTGTTAGCTCTACGGACATTTGTTGCAAGTCGTCTCGGTTCAGCAATTGGCCTGCTTCCTGCAAAAACGCTGCGTATAAATAACGGAAGCCCGCGCCGCCAGTTCCTATTTCTTCCTGCATACGAATGATATTGCCGAGGTACAGAGAGGCTTTTCGCGGTGTTAATTTTTTAGGGTAGCTCTTTATTTTATTCGCTAAAAGAAAAATTGCTTTGTTTCCAAACCAGGTCAGTGGCGGAGAAAGCATAAAAAAACAAGTTTGCTTTATTCCCTGCTGAATTGCTTTTTTGTAGTCAATGTGTTTGGGAGTTTCAGTAATGTAATACATAAAACCTCTTGGCTCAGGTGTGCCTTTTGCGAAACGTGCTTTAGCGAGATCTTCGGGAGCAATTCGCGCTACGTCTTCAAGAACAGGATCGCTAACGAGATACTCATTTTCTTCCTTTCCGTAAATAACGAGATTGTGCGCGTTAAAATGAAAACGAAAAGCTTCGGGCAAATAAGGGAGATAAAACACACTGCTCAACATGCCGGCTGGTCTGCTGGCTATAAGCGTTTCATCCAAAGCTTTCATTGCCTTTTCAGGAGTACGAAATTTTTGTGTTTGAACTTTTACATTCAGTCTTTCTGCAACACGCTTGAATATAGCGCCCGGCCAAGTGCGAAAAGTAGTGCCAGGCGTACCACTAACATTTACGAAAGGAATATGCGCGAAAAATATACCGGCACCTATACCGAAAGCCATGGGTTCGCTAAGGTCAATACCCTGATGCCTTAAAAGATTTGCCGTAACGCCGCTCTCGCAATGCGCGTGTTGGTGGTGTGTAAAATTGATTGCGCTCACTATTTTCTATTTCCCGAAGTTGATTAATTCCTGAATGGTAATACCGAAAATATCGGCGTATTTCTGAAGCATATCATCGCTTAGTTTTCTAAAAACATCGGGTTTGAAATGTCTTTTTACTTGCCATTGCCATTTGCCCGCATAACTGGCCAGCAGCGGCAAATCCATCAGCTTCTTTTGCATGAAATAAACAATTGGACTAAGCTCACCGTTTCTTACTTTCCTTTCTGTCTCTGCAAGTTCTTCTTCAATTGCATCCCAGGCTTGTTTGGTGGCGGCATTTTCTGCATCCCAACCAACTGAACCTACACCTGTATATTTACCATCTTTCCCTACGGCATACACCAGCTTTTTCAGCTTATCGCGGTCTTTATACTCCAGCGAGTCCTGCGGTACTTCATTGATGTCCATAAAGGATCGGATTAAGTTTGTAAAGTTACTCAGAATAGCAAGTTTCAAAGTATTGCTACAAAAAAAGGGAACCATTTACATGGCTCCCAAAAGTATGTTCATTCAAGCTTCCTTACTTACCCAGCTTCACCTGATCGTTCAAATCAGTGTCAACAACCACACGTCCGCAATGTTCGCAAACGATGATTTTTTTGCGCTGGCGAATTTCAGACTGGCGTTGGGGTGGGATAATGTTGAAACAACCGCCGCAGCTATCGCGCATGATTGGTACTACCGCCAAGCCGTTTTTATAACTTCTGCGGATGCGCTCGTAAGCAGTAAGCAAGCGGGCATCTACTTTTTCCTTTGCCCCGTTAGATTTTGTAGCGAGTTGCTTCTCCTCTTTTTCGGTTTCTGCAATGATCTTTTCAAGTTCTGCTTTCTTTACTGTAAGCGCTTCCTGTAGTTCATTGATTTTTTCTTGCGTTTTAGCTTTTTGGGCATCGCGTTCTTTCTGCTCAAAGCTTGCATCTTTGATGTGCTTATCGTTCAGCTTCACCTCAAGCTCCTGCATTTCCATCTCTTTATTGATGGCTTCGAACTCACGGTTATTTTTTACGTTGTCCTGTTGCTTTTCATATTTTTTGATCAAAGCCTGAGCTTCTTTCTTCGCATCAGTTTGAGCTGTAATAAACTTGTTGATGCTTTCTATTTCAGCGTCAATGTTGTTAATACGGGTCTGCAAACCTTCGATCTCATCTTCAAGATCTTTCACCTCGATGGGAAGCTCACCTTTTAAGGTTTGGATTTCGTCAATCTTCGAGTCAATCTTTTGTAAGGTGAGGACAGCGATGAGCTTTTCTTCAACTGAAAAGTCTTTTACATTAGCCATATTAGCAAAAATATTTTACAGGATTGGTTGATAAATTTGATAAAAGAGTGGCGAAATTAGGAAATTTTTTCTTAAGAATATCTGCTAATAATTCTGTGGTGAACTGCTCGCTTTCATAATGACCAATGTCTGCAATTACGATTTTCCCGTCTGCATCGAAAAACTGATGGTATTTGAAATCGCCGGTAACAAAAACATCTGCGTTTGCACTTATTGCATCTTTCAGCAAAAAACTTCCAGAACCGCCGCAAACAGCAACTCTTTCAATTGGTTTTCCTAACAGTTCCGTATGGCGGATGCAGTCGGTTTTCATTGCATTTTTTAGAAAAGAAAGAAATGCTTTTTCTTCCATCGGCTCGGTTAGCGTCCCGATCATTCCCGCACCTATTTCCTGATTTGGGTTTTGCAACGCAATAAATTCATAAGCTACTTCCTCGTAAGGATGACTTTCAAAAAGCGCCTTCATCACCTGCACTTCCTTATGTTTTTGCACTAGTACTTCAATTTTCACTTCGTCCACCCATTCACGCTCTCCGCCTGCTTCACCAATTGCAGGATTTGAGTTTTCATCGGGTTTGAAAGTACCCGTACCGTTAGCATTGAAACTACACTCACGGTATTTGCCAATATCGCCTGCGCCTGCGGCAAACAAGGCATTGCGTACTTTGTCGGCCGCATTTTGCGGAGCGAAGGTGTAGAGCTTACGAAGCGTATCCATCTTCATGGAAAGGATGGCTGTGTTTTGCAGACCAAGTTTTTCAGCAATCTTAGCGTTTACACCTCCGCGCATATTGTCGAGATTGGTGTGTGCAGCGTAAATGACAATATCGTTTTTGATGGCGTATTGCACGATGCGCTCAATGTAATTCCTACCTGAAATTCTTTTCAAACCTGAGAAAAGCAAAGGATGATGCGCGACAATCATGTTCCAATTACGTTCTTGCGCTTCTTTTAAAATAGCTTCCGTTACGTCTAATGAAATAAGCACGCCGCTTACTTCCATGTTAGGATCGCCGATCTGCAAGCCACTGTTGTCGTAGCTTTCCTGATAATGAGGCGGTGCGAAGTTTTCGATAGCGGAGATGATGTCTTTTACGAGCATGGTCACAAGTTACTTCCTCAAAAGTAAAACCTGTCAGGTTAGTAACGCCACGCGCGGAGCAAACCTGACAGGTTGTTTGAGTTTCTTTACTCCTTCACAAATCTCACTGTCTCTCCGCCCATCCTTAGCAGGTACATACCAGGCGATAGGTTCTGCACATTTACTTCTTCTCCTTCATTCACTTTGCCTTCCGATACTTTAATGCCTGAAAGGTTATACACTTCATACATGCCGCTTGCCTCATTGCTCAGGTGCACCTTATCACTTGCAGGATTTGGAAACACACTAAACGGTATCTTCTTCTGCGGATCATCTACCGATAAAGCATAACCATTGAAGCCGATGAGCGTTACGGAAGGGCTTGCGCCGCCGCGAACCTGAAAGTGCCCGGGAAAAACATTCTTTTGAGCACGAAGAAGCTTTCTTATATGGGGATTTTTGTAAACGACTTCATAAACATCGAATTTGTATGTCATGTTTGATACGTGTTCAGATTTCGACAGTTGTACTACCAGGTTTTGGGGTATATCACCCGTCAGCGGCAGCATCGAATACTGAAAGGGTTGCGGCAAATTTAGCTTCAGCCAGCCGTTGGTTGGTATTGTGGCAGGCAGCACAAACAGGGTGTCGTAATAAACAGTGGTAAGTGTAGAATCCATGGAAAAAAACTGGGCGTTAGTAAACTGAATGGGATAATTGTTCATATTGGTGATACCCATTTTTACAGTCAATCCTGGTAATGTTGAACCGGCGGGCGTCACATAAGCTATCTTAATAAAAATATCGGTGATAAAACCCTGCGGCGGCATAGTAGCAAAATCGCTTTTATAATAGATGGACTGGCAAATATTGTCAACGGCATCAAAAGGCTCATGCCAATACTGCAATCTCTCAATATTGGGACTTGTAGTATCGCATACAAAAGCCGGTGTTCCCTGTGCGAATATCTTTGTTGCTGCCGTAGTTAACAGCAGCAGTATGATTATCTTTTTCATAGTGCTGGTTATTTTTTAGTGAATTTGTAGGTTTTGTCTTCTGCCTTTAGTAAGTACATTCCAGAAGCAAGTCCGCTTATATCAGCACTGTTCTGTTCACTAAAATTTCCCGTTGTTACTCTTAATCCTGTAAGGTTATAAATCGAATAGTTGCCGGAGGCACTGTTTAGAAAACTTTATCTGTGGCAGGATTAGGATAAACCGTTTTATCGCCCTGCAAAGTTGCTACCTGTCCTATTCTGAACTGCATCGGTACAGTATTGCCGCTTAGCTTAAACCAGATATCGCCCGTGGCACCGGACGCTCAGCCATTCGCATCGTTATACCATACGCTTAGCAGATAGTCTCCGCTATTGCTAGAGTTGCTTAAAGTTAAACCTTTAGATACATCTGCACCACTATAAGTAGGTTGCCCTGCTACAGGATTAGTATTAATGATATAATAATCAGGGTCAATTACGCTGCCTGTTACAGGATCTACCGCCCGCGCGTAATAATTAATTGAGGTTGTAAGCGGTGGCGCGGTGGTTCCCCACCATTCCAGATAGCCTGGTGTAAATTGAATATTGCCGATTGTTGGCTCGCCTACTACATTTCCAATACCTGCAGCTATAGCTGTTGACATAAAATGACCGCCTGCTAATAATGTAGTAGATATGTCCGTCCCAAATGATACAATATTATATTCCCAGCAACTGGTACCGCGTGAAGCCACTACATCCCACGGAGCGGCAAAATTACTTGGGTCGTATTGACTCATCGCTTCAATACGAGGAAAGGTTACACCCTGCCAAAAATTAGTAGTGGTAGAAAACGTAGCAGTCGGAGAAGCAATGGTAAAGTCAAGTTCATAAACTACCAGTCCGTTAGGCCATTCGTTGTAACAAAATACTGCGAGTTTTTGACCGGTTGATACATCCGTATAGCAGGCGACATCGTTGTAGGTACGGTGAGTAGGAGATTGATTAACCTTGTCGCCATTAGGAAAAGTTGACAAGGGAAGATATACCGTGCCGGAGCCGATACGTCCCCAGTTGTAGTGAACATCATTACCTTCATTCCAGCTTACTGCAAACTCCCGCATGGCCGGGTAACCGTTAATCTGTGCTCCGGGAGTATCATCGCTCCACATGTCAATATGCGGTATGGGGTCTGTATCATAAATAATTCCCAAGTTGGTGGTACTCAGTTGTAATGTACCTGTATGAGTAGCCGTAAAACCCGTAGTGCCAAGCCCGGTAAGGTCGTAAAAATCAATCATAGGGTAAGATGTGGTAGCATTGACTCTAAGGATATACACTACTGCTGCACGGTAATCATTTGAATTGTCGCTGTTACCTAAAACAATATCAGGATGCACACCGTGAAACTGTAGAAAAACATCATTGCCATGTCCATCTTCAAAGTACAAATGTCCCTGATTGCTTCTGGTTCCTTCATCCCATGCTATGCCTTTAATAGGTCTGGCATGTGCATCGCTCAACATATCGCAATTGATGGTTACGTCATCGGGGCTGGATGCCGGTGTACCACCTACGCTGGTCGTAACGTTTGCCAAAAAATTATCCGACAATGAAGGTGTAACAAATACCTGGCCTTTGCAGATACAGCATAGAGGCTAAGCATACATATCCCCCCCCAATAAGACGATTTTTCTAAATTGATGTTTCATAATAAATGATTTTATGAAACAACAAGGTCGGGAGAATATATGTTAATGTCAAGTGGTATGTTTGTGCCTTAAGTTGGCATTAAAGTGCTATCAAAGGCTACTATCGGACAAAAACGCTCCTTACCGCATTACTTCTTTTCCCCTTCGCATAAATAATATAAACCCCCTCTGCCCAATTTTCAACAGGAATGGATAACGAAAGTTCGCTGCTCAAATCTTTATGAAATAGTTTTTGCCCGGTTGTATTAATCACTTCAATTGTCACTACTTCTTCTGTTTTTTTCCAGCGAACATTTATTTTGTCTGTTGTCGGGCTTGGAAAAACATCAAAGGAAATATCACCTACTACAACAGGTGCAGACAAACTTGAGCAATTAGCTGTTCCCCAAATGCAATCGGCAAAAACAGGATAGTCAATAAAAGGGTTTCGGTTGTTTTGTATGTTGTAAATAGAGTTGTTTCTGTCTTTTTCTTTTTGACTTACAGGATCATTTTGATGCCAGGCAAGCAACATATTGGTAGCCCATTGTTTTAGTTCTGCACCGTTTGCCATTTCCCAATTATCCCAACCATTGTCTTCGCTTTTATACCTTGTAGCAATGTAAAAATACGTGCGTGCAAGATCGCCTTTGAAGGAATCAATCGGTTCAAAAGCATTCCCAGACGGACTTCCTGCATAAGTATTACTTCCCACTTTAGAACCATTCATACTGGTATAAGTTGGGTTAGCTACTACACCATACATAAAGTCGGCACGTTTGCCATTCACATAACCGTCGGTCGGGTAGATGTGAAAAAAATCAGACTGCATTGGCTCCTGACTGTTGAACTTCGATTGCGGCAAACTATGTTCCCGATTATAACAGTCGCCTTCGCTGTTATAATTGCCACATTGGTCAGCGCCGAAAGTATATTGATAGGGGGGAGTGGCACCGGGAACATCCGAATAAATATCCCAAACCTTTCCATTTGGTTTTGCATCCGTTTGTGAGAAATGCGACCACATATTGGAGTAGCCAACGGAATTGTGGTTCTTGATGATGTCATATAAAGCATTCCGCAATTGTTGTCCGTTCAATCCCCATGCGGTGTTGTAATAACCAATGGGCTGTGCGAGTACAGCGATGGGTATCAACAAAAGGAAAGTAAAAATCTTTTTCACGAAAAAGTTTTCGCAAATGTAAGATTAATGAATGTGCGATAGCTTAGTGGAACGCTGATGATCCTGATCTATGTGCTAAAAAATCTATGCTAATTATGAAGATCCTGAAAATCGGTGTTCTATCCTTTCGACGATTCAAAACTGCACACGCTATCTTTGCGCCATGCAAATTCTCGACGGCGTAGCGGTCTCGGCACACATCAAAGAACAGCTTAAGAAAGAAGTTTCGGAACTGAAAGCAAATGGTGGTAAAACGCCACATCTTGCAGCCCTACTTGTGGGCAATGATCCTGCCAGCGAAGCTTATGTTGGCAATAAGGTAAAGACCTGCGCGGAGCTGGGTTATGAATCAACACTGCTGCGTTTTGATAGTACAATTTCGGAAGAAGAACTATTGAGTGAAGTAGTTCGTTTGAATGAAGACAAAAATGTAGATGGCATTTTGGTTCAATTGCCTTTGCCAAAGCATATTTCGGAAAACGCAGTGATCAACACCATAAACCCCAACAAAGATGTAGATGGCTTTCATCCCATTTCGCAAGGAAAAATGGTTTTAGGTCAGCCAACATTTTTACCAGCTACTCCCTATGGCATTTTACTGATGTTGCAGCATTATAATATTGATCTTACAGGCAAACATTGTGTGGTAGTGGGAAGAAGTAATATCGTGGGTACGCCAATGTCAGTATTACTCAGTCGCAACAGCAATCCGGGCAATGCGACTGTCACAATTTGTCATTCCAAAACGAAGGACTTAAAATCTTTCACATTGCAAGCTGATGTGATCGTGGCTGCCATCGGACGACCTCGATTTATTACTGCCGATATGGTGAAGGAAGGAGCAATTGTAATTGATGTTGGTATAAACCGCATTGAAGATAAAACGAAGAAAAGCGGTTCGAGATTGGTGGGCGATGTGGACTTTGAAAATGTAGCGCCGAAATGCAGTTACATTACTCCTGTGCCGAAGGGCGTTGGGTTGATGACCATTTGTGGGCTGATGAAGAATACGCTGCAGGCAGTGAGGGGGTAAGTAGTATGCAGTACGCAATACGCAGTACGCAGTGGGCAGTGGGCAGTGGGCAATACGCAGTGGGCAATACGCAAATAGCTAACCTATGTTTTCTTTTGTTGCGTGGGCAAAAACCTTTCGGGATTATTGATCATGTGCTGCAGTAACTTTCCGACTTCTTCGGATAACGACAACAATTGTATTCTTGTGTCAGATTGTAAATATTCGCAGGAAGTTGCAAAGTCTATCCATACTTGTGTTTCAGTGTTTTCCATGTCCGCATCAGAAATCTTCGACACGAAATGTGCCGGATATCTTCTCTTCCGATAAGCTTCTGCAATGTTTGCAAAGACCGATCTTGATGAACGCCGAATTTGGTCTGTGAGGCTATAGGTCTCTTCTTTGGGAAATTTTTTAGTTACTTGGAATATTTCCATCGCAAGTTGGAATGCCTTTTTATAAGCTGTTAGTTCTCTAAACATTATTGCCGTTTTTCTACAAATTACACTTTGGTTTTACTTTTTTAAAAAGAGCTGTTACGAACTCCTAACTTTGTCTATTGCTTACTGCGTATTGCTTACTGCAAACCAGCTATTGCCTACTCATGTTTAATAGTATTCTCAGTTGAATTCAAGTACAAAGCCTCAAATAACTTATCCCGTCATGGAGCATTTCTACACCTTGCAGGGTGAAGGTTTCTATGCGGGACAAGCTGCATATTTCATTCGGCTTGGTGGCTGTGACGTGGGCTGTGTGTGGTGCGATGTAAAGGAAAGTTGGGATGCAGAAAAGCACCCGAAGATGACTGTGGAAGAAATTGTTTTTCTTGCTTCAAAACATGCCGGACGAATTGCTGTGATAACAGGTGGAGAGCCATGTATGCACGATCTCTCACCACTGTGCGAGGCCTTGCATCGCGAAGGCTTTAGAACACATATTGAAACGTCGGGCGCGCATCTATTGAGCGGCGATCTTAATTGGATCACACTTTCTCCAAAAAAATTTAAAGCGCCGATGGATAAATGTTTACAACGTGCTGATGAACTCAAGGTTGTCGTTTATCATAAATCCGACTTTCAATGGGCAGAACAACATGCTGATAAGGTTTCATCAATTTGCAAACTCTATCTCCAACCTGAATGGAGTAAACGAGATGAAATAACACCGCTCATCATCGAATACATTCAGCAACATCCCAACTGGCAATTATCTTTACAAACTCATAAGTACATCAATATTCCATGACCATTTTCGAAGCTGTGATCCTCGGTATTGTAGAAGGCATCACTGAATTTTTGCCTGTTTCCTCTACCGGCCACATGATCTTAGCGAGCTATTTTATGGGCATACAAGAAGACCCATTTACAAAGCTATTTGAAGTGTGTATTCAACTCGGCGCTATTCTTTCGGTAGTTGTGTTGTATTGGAAACGATTCTTTGATTTTTCGAAATGGCAATTTTATATGAAGCTTATCATTGCCGTAATACCTGCTTTGATACTTGGATTTTTGTTCAACGATGCGATTGAGGGTTTGCTGGAAAGTCCGCTCACTGTTTCTATTTCCCTGATACTTGGGGGAATTGTGCTTTTATTTATTGACAAGGTTTTTAAGAACCCTGAAATAACCCAAGAGCCTGAGATTAAACCTAAGAATGCTTTTGTAATTGGGTTGTGGCAATGTATCTCCATGATTCCGGGAGTGAGCAGAAGCGCCGCAACAATTATTGGCGGTATGCAGCAGAACCTTACGAGAAGTTTGGCAGCAGAATTTTCATTTTTTCTTGCTGTTCCTACAATGGCGGCGGCTACGGGTTATACGCTCATTTTAAAAGACTGGAAAGTAAACGGTGCGGAAATAAAAGGCTACGAAATGCTGACGCAAAACAGCGATAACCTAATGATGTTTGGGATCGGCGCGCTTATGTCTTTTATCGTTGCAATGATCGCTATTAAATCATTTATCACCTTTCTGCAAAAGCATGGTTTCAGAGTGTTTGGTGTTTACAGAATCATTGCAGGGTTGATCATGTTGTTTGTACTGGGAATGAAAAGTGTCTGAACCGCATTCCAGGGTTGAAAGATTACTGGATTGCTTGAAGCCATGAAAGTATTTTGCCAACTGCTTATTGCCTACTGCTTACTGAATTACGCTTCTTCGGGTTTCCAGTTTTCAAATAAATGATTGAGAAAACGGTTTTCTTCAGCGGTAATTACGTTATCGGCTTTGGTGATCTTCAGCGCAAACCTAAGGAGTTTATTTCTTTCTTCTTCGGTAGCATCGTCATAAAAATCGTCCATCATTTTCAGGAAATGAGCTTCCCATTCGTCTGGTTTCAGGTTGCTGATGATGGCCATTTCTCTGTCTAAATTTACCCGGAAGGGAAATTCTGTTACGAGATAATCGCGGATTACTTTGTCTTCATCGAAACCTACGCGAAAATCTACAGCAGAAAGTATCATGAGTAAATGATAACCGGCAACTGTTTTATTGAGTCTGTTGTTAGGCATAAATAGTATTTAACTCTGCGATGCAAGCAGCAAATCGAGGTCAGTATATTTTAGGTTAAAACGTTTTGCAATAGGCGCATTGGTAACGCAACCTTTGTACAGATAAACTCCGTTGCGAATTCCTTGCTTTGCCTGTATAAGTCCTTCCATGCCACCCATATCTGCCACCTGCTGCATGATGGGCATTAGCACATTGCTAATGGCGCGGGAAGCGGTGCGCGACACACCCGAAGCGATGTTGGGAACGCAGTAATGAATAACATCGTATCGTTTAAAAATTGGATTTTCATGGGAAGTGACGCGGGAGGTTTCAAAGCATCCACCCCGATCTATACTTACATCTACAATCACCGATCCGGCTTTCATATTACTCACCATTTCTTCCGTAACTATAACAGGCGTAATGCCGTTAATCGGTTTCAAAGCACCTACTGCCACATCTGCACTTGCCAGTTCTTCAGCGAGTGTTACCGGGTCTATCACAGAGGTAAAACATCTTCTCCCGATATTGTTTTGCAGCCGCATTAAACGGTAAATAGAATTATCGAAAATCTTCACTGAAGCACCAAGACCAGTGGATGTACGAGCAGCAAATTCCCCAACGATACCGGCACCTATTATCAACACCTTTGCTGGCGGCACACCCGATATTCCCCCGAGCAAAATTCCTTTTCCATTGTGAACGTTACTGAGGTATTTGGCAGCGGTGAGTATTGCAGAGCTTCCCGCAATTTCACTCATCGAACGAACGATAGGATAAGTACCTGCATCATCTTTTATAGACTCAAAAGCAATGGCAATAATTTTTTTGTGCATCAATTGCTCAATCATTTCTGCCTTCAAAAAAGGAAGATGAATAGGCGAAATAATAACCTGATTGGGCTGTAACAAAGTGAGTTCCTCTTCAATAATCGGAGCGGATTTTATGATGGTTGTCGCCCTGTAAAGCTCTGCGCGATCATACACTATTCTTGCGCCCGCTTCACTATAATCGCTGTCGAAATAAAAAGAACCTTCTCCCGCATTATGTTCTACTGCTACTTCATGCCCTCTGTTTACCAATACAGAAACCGCTTCCGGTGTTAGTGCTATTCGATTTTCCTGAAAAGCAGTTTCTTTCGGAATGCCGATAAAGAGTTGCTTTCTTTTAGGCAAAATTTCCAAGGTCTCTTCCAGCGGAACATAGGAAAATGAAGGGGAAATGTAAGGTCGTTTACTCATGCCGGCTCACTTCTGTCATTGGCGAGAAAAATACAAAACATGTTTTGATTAAAGAAACCATTTAACATGCCGTTGTTAAATCATGCCAAAGCTGGCTTAAAATCTGTAATTAGCGTAGTGGTTACAGCGTTATTTCTATTTTTGTAACGGATGGAAGACCTATAGCATGATCAAACAATCGCAACATCAGAAATTGCTACAAAAGCTATCTCCACAGCAAATTCAACTAATGAAATTGCTGCAGATACCTACTATAAATCTTGAGGAGCGCATCAAGGAAGAAATGGAAGAAAACCCGGCTCTGGAGTATGGCGATGAAGAAGAGGATAAGGAAGACGAATACAATCTTGAAAGTAACAATGATGATGAGACCGGCGATATAGATGAGGATGTAGAACTTACAGACGATGCTGCTGAAAAAGTGGAACTCGATGATTTTTTACGTGCAGAAGATGAAGGAGATTATGGGTATAGCGATGACTATTATAACGGCGATCAGGAGGAAAAAAGTACGCCGGTAAGGGTAGAAACGAGCTTTCATGAACATCTGTTGAGCCAACTTAGCCTGCTGAAACTTGATGAACAGAAGCAAAAGGTGGCGGAACAAATAATTGGCAGCATTGACGAAGACGGGTATTTGAGAAGAGAGCCTTCAGCATTGGTTGATGATCTTGCATTTGGACAAAACGTGCATACAAGTTTAGAGGAAGTGCACGACCTTATTTCGCAAATACAACTACAGTTTGACCCCACCGGGGTGTGCGCATGGACCTTGCAGGAGTGCTTATTGCTACAGCTACAGCGCCTTCCACAAAACAAGGATGTAAAAAATGCGATTGAAATATTAGACAAGTATTTCAACGAGTTTACTAAGAAACATTATGAGAAAATCCAGCGCCATCTTGGCTTGAATGATGAAGACTTCAAACGAGTTATTCACCAGATCATAAAGCTAAATCCAAAGCCAGGAAATGCTTTTAGTATTGTAAATAAAGCAGAGAGCTATGTAATTCCCGATTTCTTTGTGTTTAATAATAATGGCAAGCTTGAACTTTCTTTAAACTCGAAAAACGCGCCTGAGCTTCGAGTTTCGGACGGGTATAGGGAAATGATGCGCGCCTACGACCGCGGCGATAAAAAGGATAAAAAGCAAAAGGAAGCCGTGATGTTTATCAAGCAAAAACTTGATGCAGCAAAATGGTTTATTGATGCCATTAAACAACGGCAGCACACACTGCTACAAACGATGCAGGCGATCATTAGTTTTCAACACGACTTTTTCCTTACCGGTGATGAAACCAATTTGAAGCCGATGATCCTGAAAGATATTGCTGCGATTACACAGCTTGATGTATCTACAGTTTCGCGCGTGGCTAACAGCAAGTTTGTGCAAACGGAATTTGGGACTTACAAGTTGAAATATTTTTTCTCAGAGTCGCTCCAAACCGAAAGTGGCGAAGAAGTTTCTACCAGAGAAGTGAAAAGCATTCTCGGAGACATTATTGGCGCTGAAAACAAACGCAAGCCTTATAGCGATGAGAAGCTTACCGACATGCTGGTAGAGAAAGGCTACAACATTGCAAGAAGAACGGTTGCGAAATACAGAGAGCAATTGAATATTCCTGTGGCGAGATTGAGGAAGGAGTTATAGTTCTTCTTGAAAATACTTATTTGCAACAGTATCTAAAGTTTCATAAAACTCCTCTCCATACTTCCTTACCAGTGGCGCTTTCAAAAACTGATAGACCGGAACTTTTAATTGGTTGCCAAGTTTGCAGGCTGGTTTGCAGAGTTTTTTTCTTGGTTCATAATTCACTCCCTGAAACCCATCCGATTCGCTAACTCGAATTGGGTAGAGATGACAGGAGATTGGCTTTTGAAAATCTATTAAACCTTCTTTCCAGGCCCTTTCAATACCGCACTTTGCAATTCCCAACTCATCAAAATACCCATAAGCACAAATTCCTCCATTTACTGTCGGCGTCACAAAACCATGTTCATCGTCCCAGGTGTGGGTGCCCTGAGTTTCGATTTCGGCAACATAGTTTTCAGGGAGCAAGTGTTTCACCTTTGGATATATTTCCGCAAGGATGTGAGTTTCTTCCTCAGTAAGTGGCGCGCCACAGTCACCGTCAATACAACAACCGCCTTTGCATGCGTTCAAGTCGCACACAAAATGCTTTTCAACTACCTCATCACTTACCAATACATCTCCAATTGCTATCATAAACTGAAAGTCCAAATAAAAAAGTCCAAATTCCAAAGATGGAAGGAACTATAAAGTTGTTTGAAAATTACGACAAGAATGTTGTTTGGAATTTGTGATTCCCTTTTTTGGAATTTGTCGCCCCTACATGTTGATATAATTCATCAGCAAATTGTATCGTTCGCGCATATCCTCGTAGTGAGCCTGTTCCCCATAAACATGCTTTACCACGTAGTTATGTCTTTCAAAAGAGGAAGACAAACCCTGCAAATCAGTTCGGTTGGTTTTAAGCGTCACTTCTATTTTGCCCGAAGTCTTGTTTGTGGCCAGTTGAGCACTAATAATAATGACATCTTCACTTTCACAAAGCCTCGCAATTTCGGACAAACTATAATCGCGGGAATCAACTTCCACTACTATTATACCTCCAGGATTATCTACACCACTGTTTTCGGTAATGTATTTAAGCAAGTCGTTTCGGGTAATGGCGCCGATATAAGTGTTTTCATTGTCAACCACAGGCAGCACCGAAAGATTTTGCTGGTGTGCTACCCTCATTGCTTCATAGGGATGCCCGCTTGCAAACACTGCGGGACGATAAGTAAGAAAACTTGCTTTGCTTAAAGGTGATTCAGGGGTTTCCCAATCAAGCAGATCATTTTCCTGCACCAAAGCCATGTACTTTTCGTCCACCACCAGAGGAATTTGTGTCAGATTATTTTCCTCCATCAGGTACAATGCCCTGCTTCCTGTATCGGTGGGTAGCAAGGTGGGAACTATGGGAGATATTAATTGTTCAATTACCATTTTTACACGTCACGATGTCTTAATTCGCTCTATCTACAACAATACAAAACCTACACCAGTTTACCAACGAGGCACTATATTAACAGTAGCGTGACAATAGTAGGTGCATCACATTTTATGACGCTCAAGAAAATGACTAAATATTTCATTAAAGGTCTCAGGAACCTCCATCATGGGAGCATGACCGCATTTATCTATCCAATGCAATTCTGACTTGGGGAGTAATGTGTGAAATTCCTCGGCAACCATGGGAGGGGTTATGGTATCATTTCTACCCCAAATAAGACATACCGGAACCTGAATATCTTTCAGTTCGTCTCCAAGATTGTGCTTGATGGCTGATCGGGCAAGTGCAATAATTTTTAGTGCTTTGAGTCTGTTATTGACAATATTATATACCTCGTCCACCAATTCCTTTGAAGCCACTTTAGGATCGTAAAAAGTAAGCTCTGTTTTCTTGCGGATATACTCATAATCTCCACGCTTTGGGTAGGTTTCGCCCATGCCATTTTCAAACAAGCCAGAACTGCCGGTGAGTGTTACAGTTCTTACATTATGTTCGTGCTTCAGGGTATAAACCAATCCCACATGTCCGCCCAAAGAATTGCCTAACAGATGCACATTCTTAAGTCCTTTGGCATCCATGAATTTCGCAACATATTTTGCAAGCCCTGAAACTGTGGTATGAAGCAAATCCAATTCATACAAAGGCAACATAGGAATTATCACCTTGTGCGTCCGCTTAAAATAGTCAACGAGATCTTTAAAATTACTAAGCGCTCCAAACAAACCGTGTAATAAAACTAACGGTTCCCCGTCGCCTTCTTCCACAAATTTAAACTTACCAGAGTGTTTGATTTCGTATTCCATCGGCGCTAATAACGGTGCTAAAATACTATTGTTTGAGAGAATAACATACTTAGCTTTTTCAAGATAATAAAATGTTTACAGGCCTTCCTGCTTTGCAAAAGCAGTGAATTGTGTTTCTGTAACTTCGCAGCGATTTCGACAACCAACTATGTTCCAATATTACTGTCCGTCCCTTACCAACTACCATCGTCTGAAAACGAGGGAAGTAAAAATCGGTGAACTCTTTTTAGGAGGCAACCATCCTATCCGGGTACAAACGATGACCACCACCGACACGATGAATACGGAAGCAACCGTGGCACAAACCATCCGTTGCATTGAAGCGGGGGCAGAATTGGTACGCATCACAGCGCCAAGTAAAAAGGAAGCAGAAAATCTTTTCAATATAAAAAAAGAAGTCCGTGCAGCAGGCTTCAACACTCCGCTTATTGCAGATATTCACTTCACGCCAAATGCAGCAGAAATAGCGGCAAGAATTATTGAAAAAGTACGCGTTAATCCCGGCAACTACGTTGATAAAAAGAAGTTTGATTTCATTGAATATACCGATGCCGCATACCTTGCCGAAATAGATCGTATCCGTGAAAGATTTACGCCACTTGTAAAGATTTGTAAAGAGCATGGAACGGCTATGCGGATCGGGACAAATCACGGTTCGCTAAGTGACAGAATAATGAGCCGCTACGGCGATTCTCCTATCGGAATGGTGGAAAGCGCGATGGAATTTTTGCGCATTGCACGCGATGAAAATTATCATCAGATAGTGCTGAGTATGAAGAGTAGTAATCCTCAGGTAATGGTGCAAGCTTATCGTTTACTGATAAAGCAAATGGCTGAAGAGTTTGGTGAATGCTATCCTTTGCACCTGGGCGTAACGGAAGCCGGTGATGGAGAGGATGGAAGAATAAAAAGCGCTATCGGTATAGGAACACTATTAGAAGATGGCATTGGCGATACAATTCGTGTTTCACTTACCGAAGATCCTGAGTTTGAAATTCCGGTGTGTAGGGATATTGTGAAGAGGTACAGCCCCACCTCAGCCGTCTCTGAAAGCCCCACCGCGACCCTCCCCGAAAGGGAGGGAGCGGTAGCGCACATGCAGTCTGGACATGGGAAAATTCCACCTGTTGAAAAACTGCCTTACGATCCGTTTTATTTTCAAAGAAGAAAATCCTTTTCTGTTGAAAACATTGGTGGCGGACAAGTGCCGGCCGTGGTTGCTGATCTCAGCGGGATGGAAAATATTGAACCTGATTCTTTAAAAAGTATAGGCTACGATTATGATGCACTAACCGACAAATGGCATATC
>CALMWT010000029.1 GCA_937870855.1 uncultured Taibaiella sp. | reverse complement strand
ACATCTGCCAGTTGATTCATTTCAAGGCGTTTATTTGCCTTTTTCACTTCATCCAGCAGTTCATCAATGCTACCAATGCACTTTGTTTCTTCTCCATCCTCACTTACCCATACCGGCAGTGGCGTACCCCAATATCTCGACCGGCTAAGATTCCAGTCCACCATGTTTTCAAGCCAATTGCCAAAGCGACCTTCTCCGGTTGCCTTTGGTTTCCAGTTAATCGTTTTATTCAGTTCTACCATTCTGTCTTTTACAGCGGTAGTTCTTATAAACCAGGCATCGAGTGGATAGTAAATAATAGGTTTATCGGTGCGCCAGCAATGCGGATACGTGTGTTCGTACTTTTCTACTTTAAATGCTTTTCCATTTTGCTTCAAATACACAGCAATATCCACATCCACATCTTTCCACTCACTATCGTTTCTATAATTCTTTACAAACCTGCCACTTATATCCAGTTCAGCATTCTTTGCGCCTTCTATAAACTTTCCTTCCTTATCTACCAGCGTCAGTATTCCAATATCATGCTTCTTCCCTACCCTAAAATCGTCTGCACCAAACGCCGGAGCGGTATGAACTATACCAGTACCATCTTCAGTAGTTACAAAATCGCCGGTAATTACCCTAAACGGATCTCCACCTGCCACTTCTTTCGTATTTCCTGCAAAAGGCAATAGCTGTTCATACCGTATCCCTTCCAATTCTTTTCCCTTATAAGCCGCTACTACCTCCCACGGTATCAATTTCACCTCAGGACTATAATTTTCAAAATCGCCCCACTCCCCTTCTGCCTTAAAATATTTATGCAACAACGCCTTTGCCAGTATCACATAAATAAGCCCATGCGTATAAGCATTAAAAGTCTTCACCAACACATAATCTATACTCCCACCTACCGTCAGCCCACAGTTACTTGGCAGCGTCCACGGTGTAGTAGTCCACGCAAGAAAGTAAACCTGTTCAGTTGTTTCAATTTTCAACTTCTCAACCTCACTAACCCGAAACATTGCCACCACCGATGTATCCTTCACCATCTTATACGTACCAGGCTGGTTCAATTCATGGCTGCTAAGACCCGTACCCGCCGCCGGACTATACGGCTGTATCGAAACGCTTTTATACAACAAGTCCTTCTCCCACAATTCCTTCATTGCCCACCACAGCGTCTCTATGTATTTATTATCAAACGTCACATAAGGCTCCGTCATATCCACCCAATAGCCCATCTTCCGCGTCACTTCTTCCCACTTATCCTTATACCGCATTACCGCCTCGCGGCATTTGCGGTTATACTCCTCCACCGTTATCGTCTTCCCTATATCTTCCTTCGTTATTCCCAATTCTTTTTCCACCCCCAGCTCTACAGGCAACCCATGCGTATCCCAGCCCGCTTTGCGCTTCACCTGATACCCCTGCATAGTCTTATACCTGCAAACCAAATCCTTCAACGTGCGGCTTATAACATGGTGAATACCCGGCATACCATTAGCACTTGGCGGCCCTTCATAAAACACAAACGGCTCTGCCCCCTCGCGCAGGCTCACGCTCTTCTCAAACGTTTCCTCTGCCTCCCACTTTTGCAAATACTCCTGCTCTATGAAAGGCAAACTCAATTGTTTCGATTCCTGATACTTAGCCGGCATTCTTTGTTGTTCGTTGTTGGTTGGTGGTTGATGGTTGTTCGCAGACACTTTTTCTTTTATGCTACTTAAAAGCGCTCAAAGGTATTGAACACGCCTCAAAAGTTCCCTTGTGGATACGTTAATACGTTCATACGTTGATAAGTAGGGGTGAAGATGTGGATAGGTGGATTCGTTGATTGGTTGATAGGTGCAGGGGTTTACATATTAACCTATCAACGTATCAACCTCATTTCTTAAGCACCTTTATAGTAATGCTACAGTTAGTTGACTTATCCTTACAATATTGTTGCCTTTCCGCAGAGTGATGCTCCCCATCCATTATATAACCAACGCTATTGGCACACTTTTCAGCCTCTCCGCCCATCATACTATTTATAAAAAATACGCGATACTCATCGTTCCCAAAGCCAATATTAGTGATTTCATGTGTTTCGCCCAGCTTAGGCACTTCTATCCTGTAATCATACGCCCGATCTGTAAAAAGCACCCCCTCACTTTGGTTATTAAACACTTTGGGATTTAGAGTATCCACCTCCAGCAAGGTTGCAAACCCGCTACCCGCAAGGTATTTCTTCACCATCATCCCCTTTAGTTCGGTAGAGTCGTAGCCCCACATTATAGCTCTGATTGCTGGGTTTCCACAATCTCTTCTCTGGCAGGCTGCGAGCAGCATTACCGCCACTACCGCCAATATCTTCATCATAAAAAGGGTTTTATTCATCGTAATTGTGTGTTTTTTCTTTGCGATGCTTTGCGTATTTCTTTGCAGTCTTTGCGGTTGGTTTTTTTCACCGCAAAAACGCTAAGTACCGCAGAGGAGCGCAGAGAAAACCAGCAAAGCCACCGCGCATTGGCCAAACCTGACAGGTTGTTTCATTCGCTTCGCTGAATGTATATAACCGAATGGCAATCTCTCCCGACGGGGTAGCAATAGTCACTTTTATTAAAGGAATGTTGCTTTCCATCCACCTGATAGCTGCCGCCGTTGGAGCACGCCTCTGCCTCTCCTTGCAAAAAAAATTCTTTATAATTATCGTCTGCAAACGAAATGTTTGTTACCCTATGGGTTTTGTTCAGCTTCGGTATCTCTATGAGATAATCATAAGGCGCATCAGTAGAAAAAATAGTATAACCTTTTTGCCATATTCTGGTGGTGGTAAATACTACCTCGCTCACCGATGCCGAAAAGTTTGTGTTTTGAGCATATTGTTTTACTACCATTCCATCAAGCTCTGTGCTATCGTACCCTTGTATACTTGCCACTAAAGTTGGGTTGCTGCATTCTATTTTTCTGCACGCTGCAAAAAGCATTACCATCAAAATCGCAAAAATTATACGCATGTGTGTGTGAGGTATGGTGTGAGTGGCCTGGCACCGGCGAGTGCGGTGTACTTTGCGAGGATTTTTGTGAGGAGTGCGGTTTGGCGCTCGTAGATTTCGGGATAGTTTATTCTGCTCATTTGTAAAAAGGTTTGAATAATGATTAAAAATGTTTTTTCCTGGTAGAAAGATAAAAAACAATTTTGGCAAATAGGTAATATAGGGAGTAAAAAAAAGGTCTGAGCGTGTGCCCAGACCGTGGTGATGTGTGTTTTAAAGGGGTGTTGGTGCTATAGTATGGTTTGTTTTACGTTTTCGAGTATGTCGAGGGTTTCTTCTTTGCTGTTTCCTTCGGCATATATGCGTAGCAGGGGTTCTGTGCCCGATGCGCGTAGCATCATCCATCCGCCATTGTCGAGGTGGTACTTTACGCCGTCTATTGTTTCTCTTCGGTTGAAGGAGTATTTGCCAAAGATGTTGTAGCCGTTGTCTTGTGCGGTTTTTATTATTGTTTCTTTCTTGTTGTTATCTATTGTAAGGTCGTTTCTTTCATATACAAAGCTGCCTACCACGTCATACACTTCCTGTATCAGTTCTTTTAAAGTCTTTCCGCTCTTGGTCATGTATTCGTAGATCACGAGGCCGTCGTATATGCCGTCGCGCTCGGGTATGTGTCCCTTCACGGCTATGCCTCCGCTTTCTTCGCCGCCAACGAGTACGTCTTCGTTCACCATTATTTCGCTTATGTATTTAAAGCCTATGGGGGTTACTTCTATTGGCAAGCCATATACTTCACACATTTTCTTCACGCGGTCTGTAACGGAAAATGCTACGGCTACTTTTCCCGTCATGCCCTTGTATTTGTAGAGATAGTGGAGGAGTAAAAGCAGTATGTGGTGTGCATCTACAAAGTTTCCGTCCTCGTCATACAATCCTATACGGTCTGCATCGCCATCGGTAGCAAGTCCTATTTTTAATTCGGGGGTTGACTTTATGGTTCGGGAAAGTTCCTGAAGGTTTTTATCGAGTGGCTCTGGCGCTTGCCCATGAAAGCCTGGGTTGTTGTCGCAATGAAGCAATACTGCGGTGGGTAACAGGCGGCGGATAACGTTTTGCCCTGCTCCGTACATAGCATCGTAAGCCAGCTTGAAGGGAGATTTATTGAGCGCATCAAAATCGAACTTTGTTTGGAGATAGGCTACATACAGGTCTTCGAGATTTACGAATTCGAGCAGACCTTTTTCCTGCCAGTGGGTTAAGTTTTGGGAAGGAATAGTTACATCGTCTTTTATTAGTGCCTCTACGGCTGCAATATCTTTAGGACTTGATGGTCCGCCGTGTGCGCCCTTTAGTTTATAACCATTGTAGGAAGGCGGGTTGTGGGATGCTGTGATAACTGTGCCTTGTTGCGCTTTAAGTTCTAACACACCAAACGATATCATAGGCGTGCTGATAAAACCCTGAGCGAGTAGCACTTTTACATCGTTAGCACAAAGCACTTTTGCTACCACTTCCGCAAACATTTCTCCACCAAACCTGCAATCGTGGCCAACGACCACCTTTGGGTTTTGAAAATTAGCATTGAGCCAGTCGGCTTGCGCCTGGGCTACACGCGCTACATTATAAACAGTGAAGTCTTGTGCTATGATAGCACGCCAACCGTCGGTTCCGAATTTAATTTTATCTGCGAGCATAAATGATGTTGAAAAAATTTAAGCGTGATTTACGTGTTCGCCAAAAATAGGAAACGTTTGTTAGGAGAAAAGTGATTTAATTTTAGTGAAATTGCGTGTTTCATTCTCAAAATCATTAAAGCTGTAATCATGTACACATACCTCGCACTCGGCGATTCTTATACCATAGGCGAACAAGTGCCTTTGCAGGAAAACTTTCCGTATCAAACGGTAAGGTTGCTTCGGGAAAAAAGAATAGAAGTGGCAGATCCCGTTATTGTGGCAAAAACCGGCTGGACAACCGATGAACTGGCTATGGCTGTGCGGGAAGAAGGCATCAAAGAAACGTTCTCAATTGTCACTTTACTCATCGGTGTAAACAATCAATATCGCGGAAGGGAAATAGAAAACTATAAACAGGAGTTTACTCAGCTACTCGACCAGGCAATTGTATTTGCAAACGGACATACTCAAAATGTTTTTGTGCTTTCCATTCCCGATTGGGGTATAACACCTTTTGCACACGACAAAGACAGAAATAAAGTCGCCAGGGAAATTGACGCTTACAATCTTGTAAAGAAAGAAATTACTGCCGCGCATACATGCAACTATCTCAACATCACAGACAGCACACGAAAAAATGGAACCATCGCAGAATATTTAGCTGAAGACGGTTTACATCCTTCTGCAAAAGAATATAAAATCTGGGCGGAACGCTTAGCACCTATGATTGAGGAGATTTTGAAGAGATAATAGAGGAGTTTTCAGTGGTATGCTCTTTTTATACATCAAAGAACTATTCGACCATCGTTATGGAACTCAACTTTACACAAGCATTACTAAACTTACTTGCCATTTTGGGAATTGCCTTTGTTGTTTGCTTCCTGTTTTATGGAATGCTGAAAGGCGTAAATATGGAAAAGGAAATGCGATTACGGAATCGTCGCAGGTATTCTTAGAAAAAATCCTATTAAGCGGTCTTGGGTGCAGCGGGGGTAGCAGCAGGAAGCTTTATTGCTTTTATTTCCTTCATATTCTTATACATTTTATCGCCAATTGCCCAGGCGCGGCTCACCGTGATGTAAGACTGTACTAAAACCGAAGTGATGATCAATGACATGTTTATCTTTTTCATTGCTGTGTGTTTTTCTTTTTTTGAGAATTAAGCGTTTGCAGTCATAACGATGAAAGCGAGGATGCCTAAGTAGATTGCCGTTTTTACGATTACTGTGTTCATTTTTATTTGTTTAGTGTGTTAGTGTATTGTTTTCCTTTGATGACACAAAGATGCTGCGCTGTATAAATGCAGGGAAATAAAACGAGGCGCTTAACGGTGGATTTGCACTTGGTTAACTACTGGTTCAGAATTGGTTAACAAGCGATTTACATTTTCAAGTCTCCTCACAGTAAATAAAAAGCACCGCTTTGGTGTAGCGATGCTTTTTCATGAAGGGCGATTTGCCTCAAAACTTACCTTACACGTGGACTTGTGCCACTCGGAGATCAATAAATCAATTTACGCACGGGAGGATATTGTTCCATGAAACGCATTTGCCGGACAATGCCAGCTGTGCGCCATTGAACCCGTTTGCTTAATGGCTTTACGGTGAACCTTTTGGGGTTTGGTAAACATGCAATAATCATTGCCGCTTCTTGCCGGGTAAGTTGCTTTGAAGACTTGTGAAAATATTTTTGTGCTGCTGCTTCAATACCAAAAATACCGGGTCCCATTTCTATTACATTCAGATACACCTCCAATATTCTTTCTTTGCCCCATACCCACTCTATCATTTTGGTATAAAAAGCTTCAGGTGCTTTTCGCACATATCGGCCCCAGCC
>CALMWT010000028.1 GCA_937870855.1 uncultured Taibaiella sp. | reverse complement strand
GTGTACGCGATGTGATACGCAATAATGGAAATGTTAGTTTGTTTGTGCCGGAGGAGGTGAAGTTTTGAATTTCTTCGTAACGGATACGAACACCGTCAAGATTACATCACCCATGCGACATGTCTTATTCTCCTCACTTTTGTAAAAATTATCTTTTTGCCACTAAGTGTAACGGTAGTAGAAGCAAAAGCGGTTACGTCATACACTGAGTAAAATCTTAAAGCTGCAATTTCCCCTGAAGAAAAGTACTGCGCGGTTGATGACTCCGAGAATGTTTTGCTTACTACATTACCTGTGCTGTCGGGGAAAGATATTATGACAGAATCCGCATTTTGAAAGGATAATGTAAAAGTTATACCTGAATTTAAGTGAACGGTATCAGGCAGGATTCCTGTAATTGCGGGCATAGGTAAAGCATGATTGTAACTGAAAGAAGGCATTAATGTGTTTCCTGCAACTCGCCAGTTGGATGAATTAGACAATTCTAACGTAGAGTCTGTTATAAAGTATCCGATATTGCTACCATCTACTAAAAGCATTTTTCCGTTTATCAAAACACTATCCACTAAAAATGTGTTAGAGTCTGATGGGTTTTGTTTGAAGTAAGCATAAGCTTGCTCAACATAGATACCTGGCTGCCAAATGGTCGAATCCTGAGTTAACGCCTCGCAAGCCAAATAGGCGCTTATGCTATCTGGCCCATATGGCGTTACATTATTGTTACTGCTGGGATTGCATCCAGGAAGAATGTAACACAGAGATACTATCAATATGCTAAATATCAGTTTTGCTATCTTCATTTTATTATGTTGATTTTAGTTGCGAAATGTTGTGCATTACCTATTACTGTGATTACATAAGAACCGCTTTGCCAGTTCGACGTGCTGATCTCAAAAACTTTATTATCCATTAGCGATACTTCAAAAACTTTTTCGCCAATCATATTGTATATCCGCACAAAAAAATCTCCGGCAGAGCTAAAATCTAAATTGATGTGATCATTTGCAGGGTTGGGATAAACTTTCAACTCAATGGTCTCCTTCTTAACTTGTTCATCTTGTTTATATAGTGCATTGAAGAATTTTATTGCGGCTGAGTCTCCTGTTTTCAATAACTGTTCTTTCCAATAATGGGCATTTTCTTCCAGTTCCGACATCGAGGCATAGTATTGCGACTCGCCTGGCTCTGGAATTTCTACAGGTACAAATCCTTGAACATCAGAAGTGTCGATTAAAAACGGATCAAATGCGCCATTACTCATCTTCAGGTTGAAAGGGTTATTAGGACTTGCTATGGTATGCGGTGCATTGCAACAGGTGAAATCTTGTACATTAGCTAGAAAGGTGCTTCCGTAGTCTGCTTTAAATCCCGGTAACAGATCAATTACTTTTGCCCCCCGGTAGGTTACATTTCCGGTTGAAGTTACCCAACTTATGCTTGAGACGTACTCTAGATAGTTTTCTTGTTTTGGAGCGGTATGGCTTGCATAAGTAACTCCATTTAGCACATACGGATATGTGTGATTGTGATTTACCTCGTAATAAGGATTACTATAGAATGATGCATATCCCCCATCGTTTGCGAGATAGAGGTTGAATAACAACATGTAGTCCAAACCAACGGTCTCACGATCCTGGTTATTGTCACCTCGCCGTTTCGATTCTGTTAAACGGTCATCTGAAGACCACTCAAAGCTCGTATAGGGGACATTTTTTTTAGTATAGTTATATATCCCACATTGTGGTGCTAAGTCTAAGCGTGAAGCATAAGAGCTAAGGTTAGCCGGAGGGTTCTGTGGCTGTAGCAATGGGCCTCCGTGAAAGATTCTGTAAATCAGTGGTATATGAGGGTAACGCAAGTCGCAACGCAAGGAAGTTAATTCCAACATTTGCTTTGTTACATTAGGCCAAAGCCACTGCGGAGTGAAGGCTCCTAACGGTCCGGGCGGCTTCAATCGCCAACTGTTGCTAAGCGAAGCAATGGTAGCAGCATGTATATTACCTTCACCACCGTTTGGATTTCCCGCTCCAGGACATTTTCCTGCATTATACCCTTGCTGTTGGCTTTGAAAGACTATGTCATGAAATTCTGCAAATCGTTGGAGTATACAAATCGTATTCAGCTGGCTTAAAGTCCAACTTGCATTTATTTTTGTCAATCCTTCCGCAATACCTGTTGCAAAACTGTCCAGGGCGGGGACATTACATCCGACCTACTTCCGATAATAGCACCGTCAACACTTGCCAACGGTGCACAGTTTCCAGAGCGGCTAAAGTGAGCTTGGTTGTCTGAAACAAAGTCTTTAGGGACATCGTTGCGGATAAAAAAACCGTTCAAATCGTTTGTATAAACAGTGTTCCCTGAAAGTTGCGGATTAATGTTCTGATTATCCTGAGTAGCTGCAAAATCCCGGCAGTGCTCCTCAGCTTCACGGTCGAGTCTGTCAAGTGCTTCTAAAGCGCACCAAAGCTCATAAACCGTACGGTCCGTTGACAAACCATTTTGACTAAGGAACTTATACTCAAGGCCTAAAACCTCCAGATAGTGTCCGAGCTTTTGCGTTGCATCACCCATTTCTAGTCTTGGACTAGGGAGCGCTTGATTATTTGTGCCATACTCAACTCGTTCTCCTGGCTCGCTTTCTCCGTGATTTGTGCCAACCTTCATGAAATCGTTGACGAGGCGGTACCTGTACCACCAGTATTTTTGAAGATTTTGACTGTAACTCTGCCCAAAAGAACAATAGTTAGAAAACAGTAGCAGTAATATTGAAACAACGCTCTTCATCTTATCGGATGATTTTTGAATTAATTAATATCCAATCATGCTCGTAGCCTTTATTTTTATCATGTGTCACCATTCTTATTAAACCATATTGCAACGAAAAATAGCTGGTGGATGAATTATGCGGCCATTCGGTTTGATATTCGAAAACGTTTTCGTAGCTAACTGAATCAATCTGAAAATTGAGATGGATTCCTTTGAAGGTTGTATTGGTGTAAGTATACCCAGACTGTTGAGGTACGTTAAATGCAGTTACAACAGAATTATTGGAGTAAATATTCGTTTCAACAAAATACAAACCAACACCAATCTTGTTCATTCGGTTGCTAGCGCACCCAGCTTGGAGATTTACTTCAAATTTTCTGGTGGGCCATGATTTAGCAAGTGTTACAGACTTGCATTCATAACGTTCTTTTACGCGGTCGTCAGTGTTTGTATACAATTGATTGAGAGTAACAACACACGTATCTGAAAACCCACTTACTCGATCTTTGTACACAAAGTAGCTGCCCTCTTTAAAGTCTATGGCAGATTTCAGAATAGGGTCTGAGATGTACACATCTTTCCATTCTTTTTTGCAGCTTAAGCAAGTAATTACGAGCATTACTATTAGAAGTTTTTGAAAGGATGATTGTTTGAATCGTTTCATTGCTTTTCTATTTCGAGGTAATGGATTGCTTGAGTGTTTCAATTTGCTTTTGCTGCTCTATCACATACAACGTCAGTTCCTCAATTTTCTTTAGTAGCAAGGCATTCATCTCGCTTAGGTCTATTCCGTTTTTATTCTATGCCCTGCCGGTATGCTCTCACCAGGATTGCTACCAATTTTCATAAAATCATTCACAAGGCGATACCTGTACCACCAATATTTTTCGAGATTTTGGTACCAACCAGAGAGTTGAGAAAACGAAGGTACCGAGAGGATGACTGACAAGGTCAAAAGAAGTGCTTTTTTCATTTAATCTCTGATTTTGATATTCCACCTTTGAACTTCATAGTCTTTTAATAAATTCACTTGGGGGTGGTCTAATCGCATTTTTAAAATACCATATCCCGTATTAATGTAAATCCGATCATAAAGCGCATTAAAACCTTTTTCTACGCTGTCAATATCAGCATTTAATTGCAGGACATCTTCGAAGACTTTCCCTGAAACAATCATTGATGGCAACAACCTAATGTATTTGATACCTCCGGCGATTTTTGGCACTTCAACAGGGTAATAATAAATGACATAGGTGGTCGTATATCTAATCAGAGGATTGTCCCACTGAATGGACATTTCGTTTTGGCGCAACCAAAAATATAGTCGGTCTGATGAGTCCTTACGTTGCTGCTTCAAACGAAGCGTGATTCTACAATAGTCAGTATAAGTACCCCGAAAGTCGGATCCGCTTTGCTCATTGTTCACCACAAAAAGGCTGTCAATATCACCTGTCAAAGAATCTCGGTACACCCAATAGCTTCCTACATCGTAGTTGAAGTTTTTTTTAAGCTCCGCATTTACAGGCACCCTTGTTGTCTTCTCCTTGTTACAAGAGCATACAATTATCACCAGGAAAAAGAAAATACCATATTTCATATAAGTGCTGTTGTGTAAAAAAGTTATTTTCGGGACAGGTTATCAATTTGCTTTTGCTGCTCTATCACATACAACGTCAGTTCCTCAATTTTCTTTAGCAGCAAGGCATTCATCTCGCCCAGGTCTATTCCGTTTTTCACCACTTCTTCTGCAGAAGGAATATCCGGCAGGTGTTTGTTTGCTTTTATATAAGACGATACTTCTTCCAAAGACCTTAGGGGGTAATCGTCATTAAATACAGCATCCTGCCAATCGTTTGAAGTCTTCACAGCAACGCGTACTCTCTCCGTTAAAATACCTGTTTCAACATACAGCTTGTAATTTCCCGGCATAGTCACACTTAGGCTTCCTATCTTCACCTTTCCATCCTTTTGAATTTTTACAAGTTCAGTCCAGGTACTGCTGCCTGTATAGGTAGTGAAGCTAAACCCAGTGTTGCTGTTTGTGCCCGCAGTAACAAATGTCATTTCATCGGGTCGGGTGCTATGAGTATGACCATACAGTTCAATTCCCGGTCCATCGCTGCTGGATGTATTCGCCATAATAGTAAAACCACCGGTAGTCTTATGTCCTTTTATACCGTTCCAGGCAGTGGCAGTTCCAAGATCGAACTTTATATCGTTTTTCGTGTGTATCGTACCATTATTATCGAGGTGAAAGAGCTGCGTAGTCGTTCCGTTAGATAGCGTATTTACAAACCGAAATCCAAGTGTACTGGTCCCAAAACTGGAAAATCTGAACTGTCCCGGACTAGTACCATGTGCTCTTCCATACATTTCCAACTGTCCACCGGTAATAGCATCCATATCTGTATGTAGAGCGAGTGAGCCGGTCGTTGTTAGTCCATTAATTGCTCTTTGCGCGTTTGGTGTAAGGTGATAACTCCATGCGATATTGTTGCTTAAGTGCAATAAGCCTTGCATATCACATACCATCTTGTGTTGTGGTGAGCCATTGATAACACGATTAAAATAAAAACCGCCGTCATTGGTAGGTGAGTTAAAATAGATACGCCCAAAGGTCTGATGCTGATTTGCAAAAAGATTTACGGAGGTACCGTCGGTAGCGTTGCTGCCGGAAAAGAGGTTAAGTGAGCCAACGGAGCTTCTTGCTAAGATACCACGCGGCAAATCTGCATGATCATATAAATATACCGACCCATCAACTGTTAAACGGTCGTTAGTTATTGGCACACCATTTCCAAAACGACTATTTGCATTATGATCCATTACCAGGTTGGTGTCCACAACACCGGTGATAGGGTCAAATACTTCGAATTTATAAGCCTCGGGATTCCCACCATAAAATGAATGGAACTTAATCATACCCGGACTGCTGGGATGTTTAAATCCATAAAGTTGAATATGGCATCCATCGTTGGGGTTAACACCTGAATATAAGCTAAACCAACCCTGTTCAGTACGTCCCCAAACACTTCGTTCTATCTGGTCTTTGTCGGGATAAAGGGATATGTCGCCTCCCACAGTCAGTGGATCAGTAGGGTCAGGCCAATTCATGTAGCGTCCAATACCTACCTTACCCGTATTCGGATCATTTAAAAGATCATTAGGACTTGTAGCGCCATAAATAAGCGTCGGCTGAAAACTCTGACCAGAAATCGTATTAATACAGGAAAGCCATGCAGTTATAATAGTCACAATAGTTATAGGTGTAAGTCGTAAAATTTCATTTTGGAATAATTTTATCAATCAAATCTACTTTACCATCAGAGCCTATAGCAGAATAAATTATTCCAAAAATCAGAATACATTATTACCTTTCTTGCATAAATAATTGTAAGTATTTATCTTGCTGATAAAACTATTTACCTTATGAATAATCGTTACAAAGTACTAGCACGACTGCGTATGGAGCGGTCGCTAAGCAAAAGCAAATGTGCAAAAAGATTTACGCGTCTCAAGGCCAGCTTTCCAAACTGGAAAATGGCGATAAAGAATTTCCGCTTAGTACATTCAATTCCTACGCAGCCACGCTTGGTATTTCGGCTCCCGCCTTACTCGAATGTCTTTTGATGGCAAATCCTGATGAAGCAGTAGAAAAGGCATTGCACGAAATGAACAATCCTTCAAAGGGCAATGCAGAAAAAGAACAGCAGTATCTGAAAGCAGTTGCTGAATACTGGGAGGAAAAATATTTTCAAATACAAGCTGATTACGAAAAACTGGCGAAAATGAAAGGTATTACTCCCCACAAAAGTTGAGGTAATAAGAATAAAGCATTCAAAACTAAATTGCCCCCAAGATTTTTCTCGGTTCTTTTGCCCTCAGTGTGAAACATACTGATCAATGCAGCTTCCGCTCCATAGCCTTGTGCCGGTTGAAGCGCAAGGTTTCATTTTGTAGTCTTTTCACCAACATGTAAAATACAAAACCATCATCTGCCCAACCGAGAATGGGTATCCAATCGAAATCGAGCGGAGAAATAATATAAATCAATCCAAAAATGAGCGCAAGGTTTGTCGTGAAAGACATTTTGTATTGACCGTGGAATACCTCACGCAGCATCTGAAACAAAGTCTTACGGTTAGAGACAAGCTGGCTGGCATGACGCAGGTTTCGCGCAGTTTTCATTGTAGTAAATCTCAACATCACAATATCCGTTTAAAAGGTAAAACGTAAAATTAAAAAGTCCGGTGTTAAGGGAACGTTGGAAATGTTTGGAAGGAGTTGGGATATGGTTGGAGGAGGTTGGAAGGGTTGGATGTTGTTGGAAGGGGTTGGAAAGGTTGGAGGAGGTTGGAAGGGTTGGATGTTGTTGGAGTGGCTACGCATTTTCAAACAAAGGTTTCCAACTATATCCAACTCTTCCAACACCGAAGGTTTTCCAACACCGATGATCTTCCAACTCTGCCAACCCCGAAGGTCTTCCAACTATATCCAACAGCGTAGGTTTCCAACTATTTCCAACACCGAAGGTTTCAAACTATATCCAACTCTTCCAACACCGTAGGTTTCCAACTATTTCCAACACCGAAGGTCTTCCAACTATTTTCCAACGCCGAAGGTTTCCAACACCGAAGGCATCCAACTCTTCCAACGCGCGCAGCGCAATTGCTACCACCTCACCCCTGCTTCCCTCAGCACTTCTCTTATCGCTTCATAAGATTTAAAAACTATAGGCGCCAGTTCACTTTCCTCGATCCACTTTGCCTCCAGTATATTTTCTTCTTTTTGCGGAACAAGTTTTTCTTTGCTCGTACCTGTCATTTTATACCAGGCGGTACACTTCAAAAGATTTTGCCGGTTTTGTGAATAGACATGATAAGTGTCGCAAATTTTTTCACCGAGAGTTAACTTTTGTAGCCCTGTTTCTTCGCTCACTTCACGCAGCGCACAGTAAGATATTTCTTCATCATCATCGCGTTTTCCTTTTGGCAAATCCCATTTTCCGCGCCGGAATATCATAAGTACCTGCCCATTTTCATTCAGCACTACTCCGCCGCCAGCATCTACGGGTTCATACATTGCATACAACTCATCTTGCAAAGCTTTTTCAGAAATATCCTCAATAATGGCACCCAGAGTTGTAAGCTTTGAAAGATTCTCGAACGCCAGCCGGTAGTTTCGCGGAAACGCACCCGTAAAAGCAAGATAACCCTCCGCAATTGAATGTTCTCTGATGTAAGATTGACGATCGTTTGTGAGGATGAGCGGCTTATTGTTGTAATAAATTTTCTGAGCGAAAAACATGGTGAGCGGTTTTTGTAAAACTTGCTTTAATGGCGTAGGTTTGAGCGATGAGTACGCAAAAACATTTCGCTGAAAAACTATTGCAAATTAAGGCTTTGCAAATCAACCTGCAAAAGCCGTATGTGTGGGCTTCCGGCTGGAATTCTCCTGTGTATTGCGACAACAGAAAAGTGCTTTCTTATCCCTACGTGCGTGATTTTGTGAAGAGTGAGTTGGCGAATATGGTGCTCGAACATTTTCCCGATGCAGAGGTGATAGCGGGCGTGGCAACCGCAGGAATTGCGCATGGTGTAATGGCTGCCGATCTTCTAAAACTTCCCTTCATCTACGTTCGCTCAAAACCGAAAGAACATGGTATGGGCAACCAGATAGAAGGGGTATTGGAAAAAGGACAGAAAGTAGTGGTGATTGAAGACTTGATTTCTACAGGAAAAAGCAGTTTGCAAGTGGTAGATGTACTTCGGGAACAAGGCGCGGAAGTAATTGGCATGTGTGGCTTGTTCACTTATGGATTTACTGCTGCCACAGAAGCGTTTGAAAAAGCAATGGTTCCCCTGCATACCATTAGCAACTATGCTGCTTTGATGGAAGTAGCAGAAGAACTAAAAATTGTACAAGCGGAACATAAGGAAATGCTGGGGCAATGGCGCATTGATCCGGGCAACTGGAAAACAACATTTCCGCAGGAAGATCATTCTTTGAAATGATTTGTTGAATAGTTGATTGGTTAATCAGTTGCATAGTTCGGTATAATCACAACATCCAATCAACTAATTAACCAGTCAACCAATCAACATGCACTATCTCCGACTCATACGCTGGACTAACCTTTTAATCATTTTTTTGACGCAGTTGCTGGCATGGGCATGTGTCATTCTTCCAACAAAAAACTTCGCTCCCGAAAGGTTTCTTTTAAACTTTCCAAACTTTCTTCTTGTCTCGCTGTCAACGGTACTAATAGCCGGAGCAGGTTACATCATCAACGACTACTTCGACATTCGGATTGACAACATCAACAAGCCGCAAAAAATGGTATTGGAAAAGCAAATTCCACGACGCATGGCTATCATCATGCACACTGTTTTGAATGTGGTAGCAGTGTTATTTGCAGCGGTTGTAGCGCGGCAGGCGGGTCATTACAGTTTCCTGCTCTTGCAACTTATCTGTACGGTTTTGCTCTGGTTTTATTCCACGCATTTTAAAAGACAATTTGCGCTGGGGAACATCACTGTGTCGTTGCTTACAGCATTAACCGTAATTGTATTGATACTTTATGAACCTGCCATGCACTTTTACCTTACAAAACCTCCTTTTATTGTTTACAGTGCTGAAAATATCCTCCCCAATCCGATATGGGTGCTGATGGTGTATGCCTACTTTGCATTTGTACTTACCTGGATGCGGGAAATCACAAAAGACATGGAAGATTTAAAAGGCGATGAAGCGGAGGGCTGTGTAACGATGCCCATAAAATGGGGCTTGCAAAAAGCATCTTTCTTTTGTTTAGGACTCGGCGGATTTGCGCTAATTCCTTTGATAATTGCTGCCGCAAACTTGCTGTATAACAACGATTGGTTACTGGGTAGTTACACTGTTGTTGCCTTGATAATACCCATCATTGCATGGATGTTTTTTTTGCCTAAAGCCGCCACTACCGAACATTACGCAAAAGCAAGCCGCTATCTGAAATTCATTATGGTGTCGGGTATAGGTTCATTGATTATTTACTACATAGAAGCAAATGCATAAAATTATTCTCGCATCCCAATCGCCACGAAGAAAACAGTTGATGGAAGCTGCCGAACTGGAGTTTGAAATCATAGTTGCAGATGTAGATGAAACCAATCCTGAAGGGATGACCGGAATGCTGGTGCCGGAATATCTTGCAAAGAAAAAAGCAAGTGCCATTGAAGCGCAAGTACATGATGCAATTATTATTGCCGCAGATACAATTGTGTTGCTGGACAATGAGATACTTGGCAAACCCACCAACGAAGAAAACGCCAAGGAAATTCTGCGAAAACTTTCAGGAAGAAGGCATGAAGTAGTGACGGGTGTTTGCATGCAAAAAGGCAGGAAGCAGATCAGTTTTTCTACGACTACCGAAGTTTTTTTTCGGACACTTACCGACGAACAGATCGAACATTATGTTTCTAATTACCAACCATTCGATAAAGCAGGTGCTTATGCCATACAAGAATGGATAGGTATGATAGGCATTGAGAAAATTAATGGAGATTATTACAACGTGATGGGACTGCCAATTGGGGATGTAGTGAAAAAACTTTTGTTGTTTGAATTAGAACACAGATAATCATGGTTATCAAGATTTGTCATGATCTGCATTTCATTATCACACACATAATTCTGAACATTCTCATCAGTTTGAGTGCTAGGATAAATAATCATTGTTATCATGATGATCTGTGTTCTATTCTTCATACAAAACAACCATATCTGCTACTTGCATAGCCACTTCGCTGCCCAGCGCTACTCCCATTCCGCCCATCCTAAATGCTCCAAATACTTTATCGGAAAAAGCTTTTACCACTGGTTGCTTACTTGCGCCAAAAGCCATAATGCCCGACCATCGTTGTGCTACAAGAAAATGCTTGCCGGGAATAATGATCTCATGCAACTTTCTTTCTAATTCCAATTGTATTCTTTCATTGAGTTCCAGACTGGTTGTAGTTTCTCCTTCGAAATCAAGATTGCGTCCGCCGCCTATCAATATTCTTCCATCAATTTCTCTGAAATAGTAGTAGCCTTTATCGAAATGGAAAATGCCTTTGAACTTCAAATCGGTAACGGGCTGAGTGATCAAAACTTGTCCACGACCGGGCTTCACATCTTCATGAGGCAATAGTTGTTTTGTAAAAGCATTAGTACACAACACCAAGGCTTTGGCAGACAGCACCAATATGTTTTCCCGAAAAGAATCTGTGATTTCAACCAACACACGTTCTTTCTCTTCCACAAATTTTTTCACTTCTGCACCGGTCTTAATTTCTATTCCTGCTTTCAACGCATGAAGCGTGAGTGCCGCCAGCATTTTTCCGGTATGCAATTCGCCCTCGCAGGTATTTTTTATGAGCGCTTTTGTATGTGTTTTTGAAAAGCCGAACTCCTCAATCTTTTCATTCGACAATGCAAAGGCCGGCTTTTGAGTAATAGGAAGAAGCAGCTTGTTCAGATAATCAATTTTTTCAAGCGCGTTTATTTCATCTTCACCTATCAATTCATAACTTCCGTTTGCAGCATAACCAATAGTAGCATCACCCAATCTATTGCGTAATCTTTCCAATCCTCTTTTTCTTGCTTCAAACAATGCAAATACTTCGGCCTCATTGGTGGTTTTCAAATCGTCGAGCAGTTCCGTAACGCTGCCCATGCAAGCAAAACCTGCATTGCGCGAACTGGCTCCGGTAGGCAATAATCCACGTTCAAGCACCACCACACTTGCAGACGGAAATCTTTCCTGCAATTCAATTCCTGTGCTCAACCCCACTATGCCCGCACCCACCACCACATAATCGTAAGATGTAAAACTTTGCTGTTCCCAATAGCTCATCATATACCTCTAAAGATAGAAAGGAAAACCGTGCGCGATTTTACCGCTGTTTATAAAAAAAGTTAGCGGCAATGTTTTTATAATGCTTTCACAGACCGCCGTTGTATTTTTGGCATTCCGCAACAGACGGCAGAACAATAAGATTATATGGAATACGCTTTTCGCGACATTGAGCAGAAATGGAAAGAATACTGGCAGGAAAACCACACCTACAAAGTATCGAACGATAGTAAGAAGCCTAAATATTATGTGCTCGACATGTTTCCGTATCCAAGTGGTGCGGGGCTGCATGTAGGTCATCCGCTGGGCTATATTGCCTCCGATATTTTTGCACGCTACAAAAGGTTGAAAGGTTTCAACGTGCTACATCCTATGGGTTTCGATGCCTTTGGATTGCCTGCCGAACAATATGCAATAGAAACAGGACAGCACCCCACCACAACCACCGAACAAAACATTAAACGATACCGCGAGCAACTCGATAATATTGGCTTTTGCTACGACTGGGAAAGAGAAGTTAGAACAAGTGATCCTAACTATTACAAATGGACACAGTGGATTTTCCTGCAACTTTTTCATAGCTGGTATGATAGGAAACAAAACAAAGCGCGCCCTATTAAAGACCTCATTTCAATTTTCGAAAAAGAAGGCAATAGTCTGATACCATGTCCGGCGGATGACGCTTTCTGCTTTGATGCAAAAGCATGGAAAGGCTGGACAGAAAAAGAAAGGCGCGAAGCACTAATGCACTATCGCCTGGCGTACCTCGGCTATGCAGATGTATGGTGGTGCGAGGATCTTGGAACGGTGCTGGCAAACGACGAGGTGGTAAACGGCGTGTCGGAGCGTGGTGGTTTTCCGGTGGAGAAAAGAACAATGCGGCAATGGTTTTTGCGCATTACTGAGTATGCAGATAGATTGTTGGCAGGATTGGAAGATCTTGACTGGAGTGATGCCATGAAAGAAATGCAACGTAATTGGATTGGTAAAAGTGCAGGCGCTGAAATCCGCTTCGATATTGTAGATCTCTATGGAAAGTTTGTAACAGTATTTACTACTCGCCCTGATACCATTTTTGGTGCAGACTTTATGGTGCTGGCCCCGGAGCATGAAATGGTAGATATTATAGCCACAGATGAACAACGAAAAGCAATTGAAGAATATAAACAGTATGTAAAAAGCAGATCGGAACGCGAGCGCATGAGTGAGGTAAAACAAATCACAGGCTGTTTTACAGGCGCGTATGCTATCAATCCTATTTCGCACCGCACCATTCCCATCTGGGTCTCCGAATACGTACTTGCCGGATATGGCACAGGCGCTATCATGGGCGTACCGAGTGGCGATAGTCGTGATAATGCTTTTGCAAAAAACTTCGATATTCCCATCACCAATATTTTCGGAAACCTTTACAACGGCACCGAAGCCTACACAGCCAAAGAAGGCAAACTGGATAACAGTGGTTTCCTTACCGGTATTGATATAAAAAAAGCAGGAGAGATAGCGATACGCGCCATTGTTGATGCAGATGCAGGTCATGCAAAAATCAATTATAAACTGCGGGACGCGGGTTTCAGCCGACAACGTTATTGGGGAGAACCTTTTCCAATTGTTTATGTAAATGACACGCCCTATGCTGTTGATGAAAAAGGATTGGATATCACTGATGAACTCCGAAAACTTCCTGTAGAATTGCCTGCTGTAAAAAGCTACATGCCTTCGCTTTCAGGAGAGGGACCTCTGGCAAATATTGCTGAATGGGTAAATACCGATGCGGGAAAAAGAGAGACCAGCACAATGCCGGGATACGCAGGTTCTTCCTGGTATTTTCTGCGCTACATGGATCCACAGAACGATAAAGAATTTGCTTCACAGAAAGCTACGGACCATTGGAGGGAAGTGGATTTGTATATCGGTGGAACGGAACATGCTGTAGGTCATTTGCTATACAGCCGTATGTGGACGAAAGCACTTTACGATCTGGGGCATATTGGCTTCGACGAACCATTTAAGAAGCTTGTAAATCAGGGAATGATTCAGGGCAATTCACGGTTTGTGTACAGACTACGAGGAACTAACCAATTCGTTTCTTACGGTTTGAAAGACAAGATGGCAACTGATGAATTGCATGTGGACGTTAGTCTTGTGGATGGTGTTGAATTGAATCTGGAAGCGTTCAAAAACTGGCGACCTGAATTTGCAGATGCTGATTTTATTCTCGAAGAAGATGGCAAATACATTTGTGGCACTGCGGTTGAAAAAATGAGCAAAAGCAAATACAATGTTGTGAACCCTGACGACATTGTAGCGCAATATGGTGCGGATACTTTTCGCATGTATGAAATGTTTTTGGGACCGATAGATGTAAGCAAACCCTGGGATACAAAAGGAATTGAAGGCGTACATCGTTTTCTGAAAAAGCTATGGCGTTTGTATTTCCATGAACAAAACGGCTGGATAATAACCGATGAAGCACCTACAGAAGCCGAGCTACGCATTCTTCATAAAACTATAAAGAAGATAAGCGAAGACATCGAACGTTTTACATTGAACACGTCCATCAGTCAGTTTATGATTTGTGTAAATGAACTGTCTGCGCTCAATTGCCATAAACGTTTTATTCTTGAACCACTTGCTATCATCATTGCACCATTTGCACCGCATCTTGCTGAAGAACTTTGGCAAAATCTAAATCACAAAACCAGTGTAATGGACGCGAATTTCCCTGCCCATGAAGAGCGTTTTGTAACGGAGAATACCAAAAAATATCCTGTAGCAGTAAATGGCAAGACACGCATCGAAATGGAATTTCCGCTCGACTTTGCACAAGACCTCTTAGAAAAGGAAGTATTGGCAGACCCTACCATCGTTAAATGGCTGGATGGGAAGCCTCCGAAGAAAGTAATTTTTGTAAGAGGTAAGATGATAAATGTAGTGGTGTAAAAACCGATTTTCTGTGCATCTGTTTATTCTTAAATGAAGATGATTTTAGAAGCCGATTGATCAGCGGCAATAAGCATACTTATGTCAAGGCATACCAAAGCATACCTCGCACTAATTTTTATTTGCATTGTTTGGGGCACTACGTATCTCGCCATACGAGTAGCGGTAATGCACTACCCTGCGTTTCTGTTTGCTGCAATCCGGCAGTTAGTGAGTGGTGTCATCATCATTGGGCTGGCATTGTGGATGAGCAGAAAAGTGGATCTTTCAAAAAGCAATTTAAAACATCAGGCACTGGTGGGTTTTCTACTCATTACCATCGGTAATGGACTTGTAACCTGGGGAGAAAAGTACGTGCCGAGTGGTGTGGCAGCACTTATATGTTCACTGATGCCCCTGATAGCGGTAATCGTCAATCTGATTATTTCCCGAAAGGATAAGATAAATTCTTTTATAGCGGGTGGTATGATCATTGGCTTTGCAGGTGTAGGGCTAATATTTAAAGATGATGTAACCGAAATAGCCAACACGAAATATTTGCTTGGGGTTTTTGCTACACTCATTGCTACTACCAGTTGGGCGGCAGGAAGCATCATCAATAAAAAGAGAATCTCTCTGGTAAATCCTGTATTCAATGCGGGTTTGCAAGTGGTGTTTGGAGGCGTGTTTTTACTGTTGGCAAGTCCGGCGATAGATGACTATAGCAACATGAATTTCTTTCACCCCGAAGTGATATGGCCAATGTTGTACCTGATCGTATTTGGATCGGTGCTGGCCTACACGGCTTATATGTTTGCATTAAAAGAGCTGCCCGTAGGCATCGTTACTATGTACGCTTATATAAATCCACTCGTGGCAGTCTTGCTGGGTTACTTTGCCCTCAGCGAACCACTAACATGGTTTACAGCGCTTGCCTTCGTTTCCATTGTTACCGGTGTGTATCTTGTAAACTACGGATATAAAATACAGCATCGCAAAGCCAACCTATAGCGGTCATCAATCGTTTTTTACTGGTTAAAAGCCGTATAAGCTTAAACAATAAACAATATCTTTTTATCTTGCAGCCCTACGGTAAACTCCCAACCCATGAATGCCAAAAATTTAGTTCAGCAAGCTCTGCTCGAAAACGAAAAAGTATATGATACCGACATGAGCAACTCGTACCGAAACTATGATGAAGAGTTTGTTCATACCAAAGCCTACGAGCATATTGCCGGAAAAATAAAAGAACTGACGCAAAGTTTTCCCTACCAGATATCGGTGCTGGATGTGGGCTGCGGCACAGGCAGATATTTTCACATACTGCAAAATCTGAAAGAGCTAACCGGCATAGATGTTTCCGGTAACATGCTGCAAAAAGCTAAAAAACCTTTTCGCCGCGCCGATATTCCGCTTGAGGATATCAAACTTATAGAAGGCAATTTTTACGACTACGATTTTGGCAATAAAAAGTTTGATTTTATATACTCCATCGGCGTGCTGGGCGAGCATACCGTGTTCGATAAACATGTGTGCAGAAAACTACGGTCGTTGCTTAACTATAGCGGAAAAATATTTTTCTCGGTAGTGGATATTGAGCCGCGCAAAAACACCAAAAGAAAACTGGCCGAAGCAGCCTACCCTCTGATGCCAAAGTCTATGAAACAAATATTTGACAAGCGCTGGCAAACCTGCTACATGACCTACAAGCAACTGGACGACATAGTGAAAACCGAGCGTTTTTCTTCTTATGAAATAGACCGCTACGTGTCGGAAGATCCGCTTTGGGAAGGTGTGCATCTGGAGTGTACTGCTTACAGGTAAAGGATTTTTTCACACCCGCTAACGGAAAACATTTTCTTACTGTACTACTTCCCCTATTTTATCCTTAAGTAGGAATTCCTATCTACTTTGACGGCGGAATATGAATAGCAGCAAATAGGTAATAAGATACCCCACTAACCCTAATATCACAGCTAAAACGGTTCCTCCCAGAAAAAAAGACAGACCTTCTTGTGTCACTCTTTCCAGCGTAAGGGTGTGCCAATCGAGTAGCCAGGTATCGTAGCCCAGCAGCCATTTGCCCGTTGCCAGGCTTGCCATCCACCAAAAAGGGGTGAAGGGAAAAATGGAAATATTTGCTGCAAGCAGAAACAAGGCTTTGTTTAATCGCAGCGCAATAGAAGCCGGAATACCAATTGCAAGTTGAAAACCCCACACAGGTACTATTCCCATAAACAACCCAAAACCTACAGATGCAGCTTTTGTATGATTGCTTTCCTGCGGGTTTACGAACAGCATTCGCCACAAAGTTTTCCAGCCGTCTTTTTTAAGAAGGAGTTTTATAAAATCTCTTGGCTTGATCCACAGCAAAGCAATCAAAACAAGAAAAGTATTTAAAACACTGATGCGCGAAAAATCTTTGAACGGACGAAAATGCGACACGCGCTCTTCCGGTTTTGGATAGAAAACAGATACCGGAATGCTCAACACTGCCACCCCACTCCACGATGCGCGCACCATCACTTCTATCTCAAACTCGTACTTGGTAGTAAAATATTTTTTAGACGAAAGTTTTTTTAAAGGATAGCAGCGATAGCCGCTTTGTGTATCCGGCAGGGTAATGCCTGTATTTACCCAAAACCAAAAGTTGGAAAACTTGTTGCCAAAAGAGCTTTTCACAGGTACATGCTCCTGATCCATATTGCGGGCTCCGACAATCAAAGCGCCCGGCGTTTCATCAAGCTGATGGAGAAATTTTATCAGATCGCTGGGATAGTGCTGCCCGTCGCTATCCATGGTTATTACATAGTCGTAACCAAGCTTTGCTGCTTCTTTAAAACCTCTTTGTAATGCAATGCCTTTCCCTTTGTTGGGAGAATAATTGAGTACATGAATGTTCGGAAACTGCGCAAGAATCTCTTTTGTAGTATCGGTAGAACCATCATTCACCACCAATAATTGATGCGTGTATTCCAACACTTTTTTCAACACATCCGCAAGGCTTCCTGCATTGTTGTAAGTTGGAATAAGCACACAGGCATTATGCTTTTTGAACTGTGCTTCGTATAGGGGAGACATCAAATTCTTTACTTAGAAATTTTACCGCAAAGCCGCATAATCCGCTAAGATAGCGCAAAGCAGCTATTAGGACTGTTTTTGCAAAAGGTCTTTACATTTCTCAATTTTATTGGCTATCGCTTCACGTTCGTCTTTAGTTGCCACTTCGCGCAGCAATGCCTTTTTGTAGTAATCTATTGCCTGTGCGTACCAGCCTTTTTTCATGCAGTAATCCCCTGCTATTCTGTAGGCATCGTAAAAATGAGGATTGCTATGTACTACTTCTGCAGTATCTACCGGTTGGTTGAAGAGCAAAGCCATCTTATTCATTCTAAAAGAAAGGAAATTCTTGTAGTCAGCAGTCTGGAGAAATGTATCGGGCGCTATATTTAAAGCTACCTGTGCCACATCGGTATCGTGCTGCAAACCCTTCAATGCAAAAACTTTTTTCAAATCGTAGCAAACATACTCGCCAAGCTGCCAGGGCGCAGTACTCACCCAAAATCTTAAACTATCGGGTTGGAAGATAATGGAATGATGCGCTATGAGTTGGTTAATTGCCTTTTCGTTTCCATCACCAATGTTTGCGCCACCCACACCGCGCCTGTCGCGAAGAATATTTGCCATCTTTTGAGGATTGAGTGGATAGCTCTGTTGCATGAGTTCCTGTAATCTTTTATAACGATACACCGATGCACTCTTATCTTTCTGTTCGAGGTTTAGTTTTTGGTTGAGAAAAAGATCGCTCTGGTAATGATTGGTGCATTGAATATTATCTTGCTGCGGATCGTAAACAGAAAGTTCGCCGGGTGTTTTTTCAATAACCACCGCTTTCTTGTCTATTGCGCTTCCTACCAAAAAGCTTTCAGAAACAAACATTTTTCTGCGCTTCGCAATCGCTATAGCTTCCTGGATGGTGGAGGCGTACTGCAATACTTCTCTTGCTACCAGTGAGACCGGGGTTGCAGCGCTAAAAGGAATATCGCTTCGGGCGGCATTGATTGTTACCGTTAATCCTTTTTCATTCATGCCACTTACTACACCGGTAAATCCACCCCAGGTAATAGATGCAAACGCATAACCCTTATCTGGTTTTTCAAACGTTACAATTTTATTTTCGGCAAACTTATCGCCCACCCAAAAGTCAAAATTTCTTCCTATCAGCATGGAGCCACTTTCTGTTTTATCGCCCCACACACCAAAACTTGTACAGCCTACCAGCATCATATTTTGCAGCGCATGACCAATATCGTGGGCTGCATGATAATTTAAAATGCGTGCGTAATTATTACCAATCCAGTTGAAGCTATCGGCGGCAGCGTGCGATATTCCGTAAATCTCGTGTTTGTATTCATCAGTGATATGGTCAGGCAGATCGCGGTTTATAAATCCAACAACATACTTCAGGAAACGGAGATATTTTTCCGAAGGAATCATGCGGCGTATCTCACCGGTAAAAGCTACTTCCTGCGCCACTATTTGCTCTGCCGATAGCTTTCCCATCTTTACGCCCCGCTCGAAAGGTGCGCCAGAAATATACATTTCGTGCAAACCCCATCGATTGGTACGAATCCAGTTGTCGCCAATTGTGTAGTGGGTAGCTCCTATGCTCTTGCGTTGCAGTGTCAATGCACTTCTATCTTCAACATGAGGGGGTTTAATATCAGAAACGTTCCAAACGTAGATGCAAAAGACAAGAATAATAAGCAGGAATACGCCAATAATAATACCAAGCACCCTCAACACCTTCCTGAAAAATTGCATTGCGCAAAGGTAATTGAGAATTAAAGACTGATAATTGAGAAATTGCTAACTGTGGCGTTAAGCCAAAAAAACTTATCTAAAGATATGGAGGTCTATAGGTGGAATATGACATAATCTTTACGAGTGGGCGCACACTGTCTATGCCTATCTTTGATTACTTTAGCAGCCGTTTTAAAAGTTTTTTAACCGCTCAACTACTAATCAATTTCGAACAAAATGAACCAGCGCATCTGTTTATTATTTGCATTGCTACTATCGTTTAATATGGCAATGGCGCAGACGGGTACTATAAAAGGTTTTGTGTATGAAAAAGGCTCGGGTGAGCCAATGGGGTTTGTGAATGTAGTGATCCAGGGTACCAAGATTGGGGTGCAAACGGATGTGAATGGGTATTTTTCTATCCCGCAAGTAGCAGCCGGAACCTACACTATATGGACTACCGTAATGGGCTACGACACAGCTACAGCCACCATAGTTTTGAAAGCAGATGGTATCTCCACTCAAAAACTTTTTTTAGCCAGAACAGATCGTATGCTGTCGGGTGTGGAAATAAGCGCTCGAAAAACAGAACGAATAAATACAGTGAATGTAGGTGTCACTACGGTAACACCGAGAGAAATGAAATTGCTGCCAAGCGCCGGTGGTGAGCCGGATATTGCGCAGTATTTGCAGGTAGCCCCAGGTGTGGTGTTTACAGGAGACCAGGGCGGGCAACTATACATACGCGGCGGCGCACCTTCACAAACAGGTATTTTACTGGATGGGGTAACGATCTACAATCCTTTTCACTCTATAGGACTTTATTCTGTGTTTGAAACAGATGCTATCCGTAATGTGGAAATACAATCGGCCGGCTTCAATGCACAATATGGCAATCGTACAAGTGCGATACTCGACATCCGTACAAAAGATGGTAATAAAAACAGACTTTCTGGTAAAGTTTCCCTTTCACCTATTATGGCGCGTGCTATGCTGGAAGGACCTTTATCCAAACCAAAAACCGAAGGAGGAAGCAGCACTACTTTTCTTGTATCGCTAAAGCATAGCTATCTGGAAAATACAAGCAAATCGCTCTACGGAGGATTTGGAGAGCCGTTTAAAAGTGGACTTCCTTACAGCTTCACAGATCTTTATGGTAAAGTAACTTTTAGCGGCGATAATGGAAGCAAGCTCAATGTATTTGGTTTCAGTTTTGATGATAAAGCCCGCACTTTCGATCCTGACACTTTAACCAAAGAGACTGCAAGTTTTCGTTGGAAAGCAAGAGGTGGCGGGGCTACGTTTGTGGTAACTCCGGGAACATCTGCCGCGCTTATCAGCGGTAAGTTTGCCTATTCGCGATACGAGATTGCGGCAAGCGAAGAAGGTTTTACTGACCGAACAAGTTCTATAGATGGTTTTGAAGGTGGATTGGATTTCACTTATTTCCTTCCGGGCTACAGCCAATTGAAATACGGACTTGAGGTGAGCGGATTGACTACTTCTATTGATTACAGCGTGGGTGGAAATAATAATATTTCTTTAGAAAGAAGAAATACAATTGCCTCTTTATACCTTACATGGAGAAAGAACTTCGGTGAGAAATTCATTATCGAACCAGGCATTCGACTTCAGTATTATTCTGCACTTTCAAAATTTTCGCCAGAACCAAGGTTGGGTATGAAATACAACATTACCGACAACTTAAGATTTAAAGCAGCGGCAGGTTTATACTCCCAGAATATCATCAGCACCAAATCCGATCGCGACATTGTAAACTTCTTCAACGGATTTTTGCTCAGCCCTGATGAGCAAATTAAAAACACCGAAGGCGAAACCGTTCCTACAAATCTGCTTACTGCATACCATGTACTTGGTGGAATAGAACTGGACGTAGCAGATGTGGAATTTAATCTTGAACCGTGGTATAAAAACTTCACAAGAAGTATAGAACTCAACCGAACTAAAAGCCTCAACAACCCTGGCAATTTCTTAGCGGGTAACGGACAAGCTTATGGAATTGACTTTTCTGGAAAATACAGTAAAGGGCGTTTCTTCTTCTGGGGCGTTCTTTCTTACCAATATGTAACCTATCAAACTCTTGTTGCAAAGACAGTGATAGATACGCCTTCAGTGCAGGAATACGCACCACCTTTCGATCGCCGCTTCAATTCCAACATTGTTACTTCTTACACTGCCGGCAAGAAAAAAGATTGGGAAGTTTCGTTTCGCTACAATCTCGGATCGCCGTTTCCGTTTACCAGAACACAAGGCTTTTTTGAAGATTCACAGCTTGGAAGCACCGATCCGTCAGTGGCAAATCCCAATGGCAATCTTGGTATAATATATGAAGACCAGATCAACGGCGGACGTTTGTCTTGGTATCACAGGTTTGATGTTTCTATAAAGAAGCGTTTTGAAGTGAGCAAGAATAGCAATATTGAAACAACGCTAAGTGTTACCAATGTGTACAATAGAAACAACATTTTCTATATCAGCAGAACAAGCCCTAAAAGAGTGTATCAATTACCACTTTTCCCGAGTTTGAACGTGACCTGGAATTTCTAACGAAATGAATTGAATGAGGTATCAGCTAAGAAAACACACGTGTACAATTGTAACAGGTGCATTCCTGTCTTTGCTAAATTTTCAAGGTTTTTCTCAAGAGCATCAAGCGCAGCGCCCGGAGCATAAATGGCTCCGGCTTGCTGAAGAACAATATCATCAGGGGCATTATCAATTAGCGCTCCAATCTGCAGAAAAGTTTTTTTCAGAGCACTACAGAAACATACCTCTTGTTTCTACTGATGAAAGAGACCGCGCAAAATATTTTCAAACATTGGCACAATTAAAACTTGGCACCAATGGAATAGAAGATTCTGCAACCAAATTTCTTTCTGCAACCTCCAACCCTGTTTATCGCCAGCGCACAGCTTTTGCATTGGCGCAATATCATTTCAGACGGGAACAACTAAACAAAGCAATACCCTATTACGAATCTGCATCTATTGCCAACCTCACTAATCATGAAATAGCCGATTCAAAGTTTGAACTCGCTTATGCCTACTTCAACAGTCGTCAGTTTGATAAGGCTGCTCCATTGTTTGCATCCATCAAAGAGGTACAAGGCAAATACTATCTCGCGGGAAATTATTACTTCGGTTTGCTCGCGTACAACAGCGGAAAATATGAAGAGGCGCTAAATAGTTTTAAGCGGATAGACAACGAACCGCAATACAAAAACATTGTTCCTTATTACATCGCGGAGTTGTATTACTTCATGGGAAATCGCAAAAAAGCTTTGGAAGAAGCAATGCGCCTGACCAAGAGAAAGGAAAAAATTTATTACGACAATGAGTTGCATCTTTTAGCGGCTCAGGTACTTTTTGAAGAACAGCGCTATGGCGAAGCACTTCCTTTTTTTGAACATTACTACGACAACGCAGAAAAAGTTCGCAAAGAGGAATTGTATGAAATGGGTTACAGTTACTACCGCGTGAATGAATGGGCGAACGCAATAGAAATGTTTAAACCGCTGAGTAATGCGCAGGATTCTCTGGGACAAACTGCCATGTATCTGCTAGGCGATTGCTATCTGAAAACCAATGATAAAAAAAGCGCACGAAATGCTTTTGGTATTTGCTCAGACATGCCTTACAACCGTGGGCAACGAGAAGCTTCGCTGCTACTTTTTGGCAAACTTTCTTATGAAATCGGTTACAATGATGACGCGGTACGCAGCTTTACAACACTG
>CALMWT010000027.1 GCA_937870855.1 uncultured Taibaiella sp. | reverse complement strand
TGGTACAGATGCAATTGGAGGCGTAGTTCTTGTAGAACCTGCGCCTATCAGCAGTAAGCCTGGGTGGGCGGGAGAGTTGAATCTCGCAGGTTTTTCCAACAACAGGATGGGCGTTGCATCTTTTGTGGCGGAGCATACGTTTAAAAAAAATCCCTCCCTTGGTTTTCGGTTTCAGGGCACATACAGAAAAGGAGGCACGTATCGTATTCCAGGTAACTGGATTGCTAATTCCGGCGTAGCAGAAAATAACTTTTCCGGTACGGTTTCTTACCGAACGCTGCATTATGGAGGCGAAGTTTTTTACAGTCGTTTTGATACGCATCTCGGTATTTACCGTGGCGCACACACCGGGAACAAAGCCGATTTGATGAATGCAATCAATAGCGATGTGCCTCTTGTTCAAAGCGATTTCACTTATGCCATCAACAGACCACGGCAGCATGTAACACATAATCTTCTAAAAGTGAAATTTTATGCAGACAATCGTTTGGGTATGTGGAACCTGATTTATGGCTACCAGAAAAATTTTCGGCAAGAGTATGATGTAGTGCGGGTGGATAAAGGAAATGCACAGCTTAACCTGACGCTACAAACGCACACGCTGAATTTGAATCTGGAACATAGAAACCTAAAAGGTATTAAGGGAGAGGTAGGAGTTGACGCTATTTTTCAGGATAATAGTTTTCAGGATGGGGACAGGTTGTTTATTCCTACTTATCAAAGCGCCGGTGGTTCTTTATACCTTATTGAGCGTTATACAAAAAACAGATGGACTGCTGAAGCCGGACTTCGTTACGACTATCGTTTTTATGGTGTTTATAATCCTGAAGGAAGCAATCAGCAAAATGTTTATTACAAGTATGATTACCACAATGTATCGGGAACTTTAGGACTGCGCTATAAACTGGAAGAAAAATGGCAGTGGTCGCTGACAATGGCAAATGCCTGGCGTGCTCCTCAAGCCAATGAATTATTTAGTGCAGGATTGCATCATGGTGCAGCGCGCATAGAACTTGGCAATAAGGAACTCGGTGCAGAAAGATCGTATAGTTTGAATTTTGAAACGAAGTATGAACCGAATCATAAGTTTAGTGCCGACATCGTTTTGTACAGCCAACTGATAAACAATTACATCTACCTGGAACCGGGTGCTGATTTGCTAACCATCAGAGGATATTTTAAAACCTTCAACTACAAGCAGACAAATGCCTGGCTCAATGGTGCCGATCTTTCGTTTGTTTATCATTGGAACGAGCATTTTCAAACTGCTCTGAAAGGAGCGACACTTTTTGCACGCGATAGAAACAAAAACGACTGGTTGATTCTGATGCCCGCAGACAGAATTTCTTTGAGTGGAAAATATAGCAAAGACCTGGGTAAACGATTCTTGGAAAATTTTCTCGAAATAAATGCACGATATGTTTTTGAACAAAAGCGCATCCCTGCCAATTTCGATTCGATAGACTATCCTCGTCCGCCGGCTGCTTATTTTTTATTGGATGCTTCCGCCGGCACTCACTTTAAAATAGGCAGGCAATCTATTCACCTCAGCATTTCCGCCGCCAATCTATTAAACCAACGCTACCGCGATTATCTGGATGTTTTCAGATATTTTATTGATCAACCCGGAAGGAATATCGTTTTACGAATAAGAGTACCCTTTGACTTTAAAAATCACAATTAAAAAACTTAAAAAAATGAAAAATAATTTCTTAAAAGCAGCCTTGCTATCAGCAATATTCGGACTCGCATTTTCAGCTTGTAAAAAAGACCCCGCTAAGCCGGTGGAACAGGAACTTATTACAACTGTGCGTTTAAATGTGATGGGAAATGATGGCTTTGCACAGTCTTTTAGTTATAAAGTGGAGAATGGTTTTGGCAATTCACCTGGTTCTATACAGATAGATACCCTGAAACTCATGGCGAATACCAGCTATTCCGTAAGTGCTCAGGTGCTCAATGAGAAAGAGACCCCTCCAGAAGATGTAACCCTGGAAGTTATTCAGGAAATGGATAAGCACATGTTTACTTATCTTTCCACACCTATATCCGGTGCAGGAGCAGTGAAGGTGGCGACTGGAAATATGGACCATAATGGAATGCAGTTTTATCAAAGTATAACGCTCGAAACGGGTGCAGCAGGCAGTGGACAATTGAAAGTTACATTGCAGCATTTTGCTGGAGAAAAGCCTTCAACTGCTTTCGTTTTGAGTGAAACAGATGCCGAGGCAATATTTCCAGTAATACTACAATAGCCTGGATGAAAAGCCTGTTCTTTCAGAATGGGCTTTTTTCCATCTTTCCAATTTTGAAAAACTGAAGCTGTTATAGTGGTATGATTATGCAGTCTATTAAATTTACCTTTGCGCGTCTGTTAAGATTCGTCTGAACAGCGTAGTGTATTCTTGATCAATCTTAAGTAAGCAGAAATGGCATTGTTGGGCAATTTAATAGCTCGTTCCTTATATCTTCGAAAACAACTTAACCTGCGGGTGGCATCTCCCCGCACTTATCAACGCCACACGCTGAGACAATTATTAGAGCGGGGACAATACACATCTTTTGGAAAGCATTACGGTTTCAACACCATTTTAAGCGAAGAAGTAGATTTTGTTGCTGCATTTCGGAAACGCGTGCCAGTATTTACTTACAACGAAATGCACCGCGAATGGTGGCATCGTGCGCAGGAGGGAGAAGAAAATGTGGCCTGGCCGGGAAAGGTAAAATACTTTGCACTGAGTAGCGGAACCTCTGAATCTGCAAGCAAGCATATCCCTGTTACGCAGGATATGATAAAGTCTATCAAAAATGTTGGGTTTAAGCAGCTTTACAGCATGGCCAATTTCAACGTACCGCCTGTAGCTTTTCAGAAAGGAATATTGATGCTGGGCGGAACTACTTCTTTGTTTGAAAAAGGAGAGTATTACGAGGGTGATATGAGTGGCATAAGTGCGAAGAACATGCCCCGCTGGATGGCTAACTTTTTTTACAAGCCGGGTCAAAAAATTTCTCAGCGACCAAAGTGGGAAGACAGAATAAAGCTGATAGTGCGAAATGCCAAAAACTGGGATGTGGGAATGGTGTGTGGTGTACCCGCCTGGGTGCAAATAGTTTTTGAAGAAATAATACGCTACCACAAAGTCAAAAACATCCACGAGATATGGCCAAACCTTTCCATCTACATACACGGAGGCGTATCGTTTGAACCTTATAAAGAAAGTTTCAAAAAAGTATTAGCGAAACCAATCACTTACATCGAAACTTACATGGCTTCCGAAGGTTCGTTTGGTTTTCAGGCTCGTCCAAATGTGCCAGGTATAAAGCTGGTACTTAACAACGGTGTTTTTTACGAATTCGTTCCCTTCAATACCGAAAATTTTGACGAAGAAGGAAATCCGCGGCAGGGTTCAAAAACCTACCTGATTGATGAGGTAAACGAAGACACAGACTATGCTGTAATGATCAGCACTTGTGCGGGCGCGTGGCGATATGTGATAGGCGATGTGGTGCGGTTTTCAGATGCAAAGGAAGGTGAGGTGGTAATAGTGGGTCGCACCAAGCAGTTTTTAAGCCTTTGTGGCGAGCACCTAAGTGTAGATAATATGAATAAGGCCATTGATACCGTGACGAAAAAACTGTGTCTTACTATACGGGAATTTACCGTTGCGGGTTTTAAATACGATAATCTTTTCGCACATCGTTGGTACATTGGTTGCGATGACGATGGCGTTGATGCAGCCCAAATTCGTGAGATTTTAGATCAGACACTATGCGAAATAAATGACGATTATGCTGTAGAACGCACATCCGCCTTAAAGGAAGTTTTTGTGGAAGTGCTTTCTAACAAATCTTTTTATGATTACTTAAAAAGTAAGGGCAAAGATGGGGCAATGAACAAGTTTCCGCGTGTAATGAAAGGACAGCAATTGGAAGAGTGGGAGCTTTGGCTTTCAAAAAACGTTATCAGAAATTTGCGCTGACCCTTGTCAAAAACAATACTGCAAAACCAACCTACTTGCCAGGAAATAATAGATTAAAAATCGGGGTTCAAAATCAAATTATCAATCAGTCTTACATCCCCAATTTTTGCAGCAATAAGTGCAACCATTGGTTGGGTCGTGTCAAATTCTTCCAGCAGCGTCAGGTCATCTGCATTTGCCAGTGACACGTATTCGGGGTCAAAGCCTTTGTCTTTTAGAAGATCAAGGCATTCCTTCTGCACAAGCTTAAAGTTATCGGTTGGCAATTTTCCCTGAATAGAAATCAGACATTGATAGATTGTTCCTGCCAGTGCCCGTTGTGGATCTGTTAGCCGTAAATTTCTTGAACTCATTGCCAGTCCGTCGTCTTCCCGTATGGTTGGGCAAATCACCACCTGAATTTCATTTTCTCTGTTAGTCAGTTGCAACATTTTCCTTATCACCATACACTGCTGATAATCTTTCTGACCTAAATACAAATAGTTTGGATTTACAATATCCAGAAGCCTTGCTACAATTTGTCCTACACCTTTAAAATGTCCGGGTCGGTGCGCGCCTTCCAGTATCGTGTCAAGGTATCCGAAGTTGTAAGTGGCTGTATCCACCAATCCGTTCGGATATATTTCGGCTACATCGGGCATAAATGCCACATCGCAGTCTGCTTCAAGCAATACTTGCATGTCTGCTTCGCGCGCTACGGGATATTTTTCAAAGTCAGCTTTGTCGTTGAATTGGGTAGGATTAATGAACACACTGCCTACCACAAGGGAACCATTTTTTTTCGCATTTTCTACCAGCGATCTGTGGCCGGCGTGCAATGCACCCATTGTTGGAACAAAGCCAATCACACGTCCATTTTGGGTTTGCTCATTTAAATACTGACGAATATCCTGCTCTTTTTTGAAGATGATCATGCTTTGCACAATATTGAAGGCACGCAAAGTAAGGTTGGAATTCAAGATTTTCGTAATTTCGCAGACCTAATTTTTAGAGATTCATTTAATTATTGGGATTCAATCTAATAACACCATACATGTCTGCAGAGAAAAAACGTGTTTTAATAGTAGCCAACGAACTTGCTCCCTACATTGAATTTACAGATTTCGCACGGTTGCTCAACAGGCTCGCCATCAAAGCTTTTGATTCTGGTTTGGAGATAAGAGTAATCATGCCGCGTTTTGGATCCATTAATGAACGCCGCCATCGTTTGCACGAGGTAGTTCGGCTTTCGGGGATCAACATTATTATTGATAAGGATGACTATCCGTTGATCATTAAAGTTGCGTCATTGCCCAATGCCCGTTTGCAGGTTTATTTTATGGATAATGAAGATTATTTTAAGCGTAAGCATGTGTTTCGTGATGATAAAGAAGTGTTTTTTGAAGACAACGCCGAGCGCATGATTTTCTTCTGTAAAAGTGCATTGGAAACTGTTAAGAAATTTGGATGGCCACCGCATGTAGTTCATTGCCACGGCTGGATGACTTCTTTAATTCCTGCTTACATCAAAACTGCATACAAAAAGGAACCGGTTTTTGGCTATTCCAAAGTGATCTACACCGCACAAAACGATCAGTTTACCGAAACCCTTTCCGACGATTTCATAAAAAAAGCACTTGTAAGCAGTGAGATCAAAGAGAAGGATCTTGATCTGTACAAAGAAGGAACAAATAGAGCGCTTACACTTGGCGCAAGCAAGTGTGCCGATGTGGTAATCTTTGGCGATGAAAACCTGGAAAAGGAGATCGTAGATGAAGTGAAACCAAGTAGGTATAAAAAGGTTGTGAAGTATAATGAAGGCTGGAAAGATGACGTTACCGAGCTTTTAGATTTGTACAGAAGCTTAACAGAGTCTTAGTTTTTATTTGATCACATTCGTTAAAAAATACCCGTTGAAACATCGTGTTCCCAAACGTTTTGCAGCAATGTTTGTTGCCTGCGTTTTTATTTTTTTGTTCCAGAGTTGTAAAGAAGATACCATTCTTGGTTCCAATGTTATACCGGTTGATGACACGGCTAACACTTTTCAGGTTCCAGATACCCTTACCATTTTCACAAAAACAGTTTTAGATGATTCTTTGCTGACAAGCATTAGCATCAGTGGTTTGCCTATTTATCATACCGTCGGTTCCGTAGTCAGCGATCCGTACGGAAAGACTAACGCCGGATTTTATTTTCAGGTGATACCGCCAAGTCTGGGATATGCTTTTCCAAAAACGCCGGATTCCGCTGTGATGATTTTACCTGTGGCGAGTTTTACCTGGGGAGATACTACACTTATGAACGTGGGGCAGACGGTGAATGTTTACGAAATAGCCAATTCCGATTCTATTATCAAAGACACCAGTTACTACAATTTTTCCCGCACTGCCTATAATTCCCAACCGATAGGTTCTGCAAAGATTGGTTTTAATGCTACTTCAGAGCATCAAAGAATAAGAGATTCGGTAAGTGTTTTAGGACAAAAAAGAAACCCTCATGTGCGGATAAAACTTAGTCAGGATTTTCTGAACAAGTTTATAAATGAAGCCGCAAAAGCAAGTGGTGGGGCAATGGCTGGTTATGTTGAGTTTTTGAGATTTCAGAGAGGTTTTTATGTAGCAACGGCTGACTCAAATGTTGGTAACGCGCTTTATTATTTCCTTTTAAATGGCAACACCGATTTTACCCGCGCCAATATTCAGTTCTATTACACTGAGCAAAATAGCGGCGGCGGAGATACAGTGAAATACGCATCCTTTTATTTTGACCAAACAAGAAATGCGCACTACAACGCCATTTCGCGTAGATATACAGGAACACAAACCGCCAATTGGCTAAGCTCAACCGCCATCTCCGATTCCATAGCTATTCTTCAAAATGAGCCAGGTGCTGCGCTCGACATAAGAATTCCGAACATAAAGAATCTTCCCAAACAGCCTATCATCAAGGCAGAACTTATAATTACTCAGGTAAAACTTCCGGGCGATCAGTCTGAAATTTATTTCCCCCCATCAAGATTGTACCCCGTAAGAATTACGGCAAATGGGACAGAAAGTGTGCAGGACAGGTATCCACTTTCCAGTTCAGAGCCGCTTATTTTTATGGATGGGCTTCGCAAAGATTTTGTTTCTAATGGAGTAACGTATGCTCAATACACCCTCAATATTCCGCGCGAAGTTCAGAAAGCTATAGTAGAACAAAGAGATACATTACATTTGCGTGTAAGCGGTGCAGCAACTTTTCCCGGTGCATATAGATTAATATCTGGTGGCAGGGGTTTGAGCAACAGCGATTTACGGTTGAAACTGCGCATTTTTTATTCTAAAATTTAAGAACCTCATACATTACTAAATATGTGCGGAATCGTTGGTTACATCGGCAATAGAGAAGCATTCCCGGTTTTGCTGAAAGGCTTAAAAAGACTTGAATACCGGGGGTATGACAGTGCCGGTATTGCTGTTTTGAACGGATCGCTTCATGTGTATAAAAAAGCCGGCAAGGTTACAGAGCTTGAAAACTTTACAAATGGTAAAGACGTAGCTGCTACTATTGGCATTGGTCACACCAGGTGGGCTACACATGGTGTCCCAAACGATACCAATGCGCATCCGCACCTTTCAAATTCCGGTGATCTTGCGTTGATTCACAATGGAATAATCGAAAACTACGATGCGCTGAAAAAGGAACTTCAGAAACGCGGGTATGTTTTCAGTTCAGATACTGATACCGAAGTGCTGGTCAATCTTATTGAGGAAATCAGAAAAGATCAACCGAGCCTGGAAGATGCAGTTCGCACCGCACTGAATGAAGTGGTGGGGGCGTATGCTATTGTGGTAATTGACAGAAACGATCCTGACCATCTGATAGCAGCAAGAAAAGGAAGTCCTTTAGTGCTAGGGGTAGGCGAAGATGAGTTTTTTGTTGCGTCCGATGCTTCTCCAATTATTGAGTACACACAAAACGTGGTTTATCTCGACGATCAGGAATATGCGTGCATTAGCCGGGACGGAAGTTTTTTCATAAAGACTTTAGGAAATGTTGAGAAAACACCGTTCATCCATAAGTTGGAAATGAGTCTTGAAGCTATTGAGAAAGGCGGCTTCGAGCATTTCATGTTGAAGGAAATATACGAGCAACCAAAGGTTATTGCAGACGCACTGCGCGGCCGAATGAGTGCCTCGCAAGGATGGATAAAACTTGGCGGCTTAACCGAATATTCTAACAGAATTGAGAATGCCGAACGCATTTTAATTACCGCCTGTGGCACCTCCTGGCATTCCGCATTGATTGCTGAATATCTGATCGAAGATCTTGCGCGCGTTCCGGTGGAAGTGGAGTACGCTTCTGAATTCCGGTATCGTAATCCAATAATTTTTGAGAACGATGTGGTGATCGCCATCTCGCAATCAGGAGAAACCGCTGATACCCTCGCAGCCATAGAACTTGCCAAAGATCGTCAGGCTTTGATCTACGGTATATGCAATGTAATTGGCTCGTCAATCGCCCGTATGTCTCATGCCGGTTCTTACACCCATGCCGGTCCGGAAATTGGCGTAGCTTCTACAAAAGCATTCACCGCACAGATCACCATTCTTACACTTATTGCATTGCAAATTGCGAAGGCAAAGGGAACGGTATCTGCTACCAAGCTTCGGGAAATTCTTTATGAATTAGAGAACATGCCAAAGAAGATCGAACAGACTTTAAAGCTCGATGCTCAAATTCAGGAGATTGCAAAAATTTATAAGGACGCAAGCAATTTCTTATACCTCGGTCGGGGGTACAATTTCCCTGTTGCGCTCGAGGGTGCTTTAAAGTTGAAAGAGATATCTTACATACATGCAGAGGGATACCCTGCCGCCGAAATGAAGCATGGCCCAATTGCATTGATAGATGAAAACATGCCGGTAGTTTTTCTTGCTACAAATGCAAGTGCCTACGAAAAAATCATTTCAAACATACAGGAAGTAAAAGCACGCAAAGGAAAGGTAATAGCTGTAGTAAATGAAGGCGACACCCATATCCGCTCGCTGGCAGACCACGTAATTGAAGTGCCTGCAACCGAAGAAGTTCTTTCTCCGTTAGTGACAATCGTGCCGCTTCAATTGCTATCTTATCATATTGCTATTCTTCGCGGTTGCAATGTGGATCAGCCAAGAAATTTGGCAAAGTCTGTAACAGTTGAATAGACTATCTTAAAAACCATTCGGTTTCAAAACCTGAATGGTTTTATTTTCTCTTTATTATGTTTGCACCCAATTCCTAATTCATAATCCAAAATTCAAAATTGTAATGCCTTATTTATTTACCTCTGAATCGGTTTCAGAAGGACATCCGGATAAAGTAGCAGATCAGATTTCTGATGCTTTGGTTGATAACTTTCTCGCCTGGGATGCTAATGCGAAGATTGCGTGCGAAACGCTTGTTACTACAGGTCAGGTAGTGCTGGCTGGTGAAGTGAAATGCAACACTTACATAGATGTTCAGTCAATAGCCCGCGAAGTCATCACTAAAATCGGGTACACCAAAAGCGAGTACATGTTTGAAGCAAATTCTTGCGGTGTACTTTCTGCAATTCACGAGCAGTCCCCAGATATAAATCAAGGTGTAGATAAAAAGAAAAAGGAAGAGCAAGGTGCAGGCGACCAAGGTATGATGTTTGGCTACGCCACAAACGAAACGGCTAATTACATGCCGTTGGCTCTTGACTTAGCGCACACTTTATTGCGCGAACTTTCTGCCATTCGCAGGGAAGGAAAGCAAATGAAATACTTGCGACCCGATGCCAAAAGTCAGGTAACATTAGAGTACGATGATAATAACAAGCCGGTGCGCATTGATACCATTGTTATTTCTACACAGCATGATGATTTTGCTGAAGAGAAAAAAATGCGGGAACAGATAACGAAGGATGTGTTGAGTATTTTGATTCCGCGTGTGATGAAAAAAGTACCACAAAACAAAAACCTCTTTAACAACGACATCAAATACCATATTAATCCTACAGGCAAGTTTGTAATTGGCGGGCCGCATGGTGATACAGGTCTTACGGGTCGTAAAATTATTGTAGATACTTACGGTGGTAAAGGTGCACACGGTGGTGGAGCCTTCTCTGGTAAAGACCCTTCCAAGGTTGATCGTTCGGCGGCCTATGCTACGCGCCACATTGCAAAAAATCTGGTAGCCGCAGGTGTGTGTGAAGAAGTGCTTGTTCAGGTTTCTTATGCTATTGGTGTGGCAAAACCAATGGGTGTTTACGTAAACACTTACGGCACTGCAAACGTAGAGATGAACGATGGTGAGATTGCCCGAATAGTGGAGGAGGTTTTTGATATGCGTCCCTATTTCATTGAGCAGCGTTTGAAATTGCGTCAACCAATGTATAGCGAATGCGCCGCTTACGGGCACATGGGTCGCGAGCCGGAAGTAGTTACAAAGTCTTTCAAATCGGCAGATGGCAAGGCAAAGAATGTGAAAGTGGAACTGTTTACCTGGGAGAAGCTTGATTATGTTTCTAAAGTGAAGAAAGCGTTTAAAATAAAATAGTTGCCAGAAATATTTTACCAGAGCCACTCATTGCGGGTGGCTTTTTTTATTCCTTAATGTTTTCAATACGATTTTCACAAACCATAGAAACTCCTTCCTTTTGAAGGGATTTTTTTGCTGATAAAACGAATTACATTAGCAGTTTAAAATTCAAAGAATTATATGACCCCCAGATTTTTCCTCTTTTGCGCTGCGGTTTTATTTTTTTCAGCTTGCCAACAGGCGGGCAGCAAAAAAGAAGCAAAGCAAGATATTCTCAAAGTCAACACGGATTCCACTACAAATCCCGCCGACGATTTCTTTCAATATGCGCAGGGCACATGGATTAAGAACAATCCGATTCCTGGTGATCAGACAAATTGGGGCATTGGCCAGCTTGTGCAGGAAGAGTTGTATTCGCGGCTAAAAACTATCAATGAAGAAGCTGTGAAAAAGGAAGCGAAGTCGGGTGCAGATCAGCAGATTGGAGATTTTTGGTTTAGTGGAATGGATACGGTTTCTATAGAAAAGCAAGGTATCAGTCCTTTAAATGAAGAACTACAGCGCATCAACAATATAAAAAGCCCGCAAGAGGCAATGAGTGTGGCTTCGCATTTGCATGAAATTGGCGTGGGTGTTTTCTTTGGCGGCTTTGTATCGCAGGATGCAAAGAAGAGCGACAGGATGGCTTACTATCTCTATCAGGGCGGTATCGGTTTACCCAATCGAGATTACTATTTCAACAACGACGAGCGGACTACAAAAGTGCGTAACGCATATCCCGGATATATAGCCACAATTTTTACGCTGATTGGTAATGATTCTGCAACGGCAAAAACGAAGGCTGCATCAGTGATTAGTATTGAAACCAAATTAGCAAAATCATCCCGTAAGCTTGAAGACCTGCGCGACCCTTATGCCAACTACAATAAAATGGCTGTCTCGCAACTTAAAAACATTGCCCCTTCAATAGAGTGGACCAAACATCTGGAAGAAATGGGTGTAAAGGGCATTGACAGCGTGATTGTTGGTCAACCCGAGTTTTACAAAACACTCGATCAGATTATCAACACAGAAAATATTCAAACGATAAAGGATTACATGGCATTTCATCTGGTACGCAATTATGCCCCTTATCTAAGCAAATCTTTCAGTGACGCAAACTTTAATTTTTACAGCAAGATTATTCGTGGAGCGCAGGAACAAAAGCCGCGTTGGAAGCGTGTATTGGATGCGGAAGAAGATGTGATGGGTGAAGCGCTCGGTCAGCTATTCGCCAATGAATATTTCAACGAGCAGGCGAAAAAACGCTATGAAGATATTGTAGAGAATGTTCGCAATGCTTATAAATTCCGCATCGAAAAGCTTGACTGGATGACGGACAGCACAAAGCAAAAGGCATTGCACAAGCTTGCATCAATAAAAAGAAAAGTGGGGTATCCTGATAAATGGAAAGATTTTTCTACACTGAAAATTGATCGCGGACCTTATGTGCTGAATGTGATGCGTGGCAATAAATGGTGGAACGACTATCAGATGAACAAACTGGGCAAACCTGTTGACCGCGATGAGTGGGACATGACACCGCAGACTTACAATGCTTATTATAATCCTTCCAACAACGAAATAGTAATGCCTGCCGGAATATTTACGGTGCCCGGTTACAGAGATGAAGAACTGGACGACGCACTTGTGTATGGCTATGCTGCGGCATCAACTGTGGGGCATGAAATAACGCATGGTTTTGATGATGAGGGTCGGCAATTTGATGCGAATGGCAACTTGCAAAACTGGTGGACAAAAAAAGATGAGGAAGAATTTACCAAGCGTGCACAACTTCTGGTAAATCAGTTCAATGACATGAAGCCCATAGATACGCAACGGATAAATGGAAAAGCTACCCTTGGAGAAAACCTTGCCGACCTCGGAGGTATTTTGATAGGTTTAGATGCTTTCAAGCAAACAGAAACTTTTAAGAAAAATGAAAAGATAAGCGGCTACACACCTTTGCAACGTTTCTTTTTAGGTTACGCACTTGGCTGGATGTACACCATACGAAACGAAGAACTTGCAAGCAGGTTACTTACAGATGTACATTCGCCCGCAAAATATAGAGTGAATGGACCATTGCCCAATGTGCCAGAGTTTTATGAAGCCTTCAACGTAAAGCCCGGTAACAAAATGTATCTCGCAGATAGTTTAAGGGTACGATTGTGGTAAAATTTTTGAGGCTTTCTTTTCTATTTAAAAACACATTTTGAGCTACGACTTCTCTTCAAAACTTCCCATGTTTCAAAACCGTCTGCTGAAAATGTGGAAACATTATAGCAAGCTGGCGAGGAGACAAGACGTTGTTTGCTTTCGGTTTTACGATCACGATCTGCCCGAATTTCCTTTTGCAATAGAATGGTATGACGGTGTAGTTCATGCAGCCGAATACAAGCGCAAACACGGGATGGAAGACGAGGAGCATGAAGCATGGTTGCAGGCTTGCAGAGAAGTAATTGCCACAGTGATAGAAGTTGCGCAAGAAGTGATTTTTATGAAACAGCGCCAGCGTAAAGCAGGCAGGCAGGGGCAGTATGAAAAATTTGGTGAAGAAAAAGCAGAGAAAATAATTCGTGAAGGCGGACTGAGTTTTATCATCAACCTTACTGATTATCTTGATACTGGTTTGTTTCTCGATCATCGTATAACGCGCGGTATGGTAAGGGAACAATCGCAGGGAAAACGCGTGCTGAATTTGTTTTGCTACACGGGTTCTTTCAGTGTCTATGCCGCGCATGGCGGAGCAAAAAGCGTAACCTCGGTTGACCTTTCAAAAACCTACATCAATTGGGCGAAACGCAACATGCAATACAACAAACTGTATAACGAAGAGAAGCATGAATTCGTGAATGCAGACGTGATGGAAATCATAAACGAACTGCCTGCTGATACTTTCGATCTTATCATTTGTGATCCGCCTACATTCTCCAACAGCAAGCGGATGGAAGATACTTTCGATGTGCAGCGCGACCATGTTGTGCTATTGAAAAAATTATTGAAAGCTTGCACAGACGATGGTAAAATTTATTTCAGTAACAACTATCGCGGTTTTCAGTTAGAACGCGATGCATTGCCCGCCACTGTAGTAAAAGACATTACCGGCGCTACCACACCTTTCGATTTTCAAGGAAGATTACACAGAGCTTGTTTTTTGATAGAGAAGTGAGCGTTTTCAGGAATAGATATTCAGAAGACTTTGGTTTATGACTCTATACCCGATAAGGTAGAAAACGGGAAATGTTGACTACTTTCGTACCCGTAAGGGTATAATATGCAAGAGCAAACAACTTCAATAGCGGAGTTTCTCAAAAAAAAGCGAAGACAACTTCGGCTTACCCAGCCGGAACTGGCTGAAAAATCGGGCGTGGGCTTACGTTTTGTCCGCGAGTTGGAGCAAGGCAAAGCAACCTTGCGCATGGATAAAGTAAATCAGGTGCTGAAACTTTTCGGTTGCGAGTTGGGTGTAATTCCCTTAGACAGAAATAAATTGATTGCGAATACAGACTGACTATGCGTAAAAAAAACCCACCGTTTAAGTGGGTTAGTTTGTGACCGCGTCAGGATTCAAACCTGAAACCTTCTGATCCGTAGTCAGATGCTCT
>CALMWT010000026.1 GCA_937870855.1 uncultured Taibaiella sp. | reverse complement strand
AAAATTAGAGATATTCTCTACTTTCAAACAAACGAACTTCGGGGAAGCCTACAAAGCCAGCGCAAATGCTAATACTATAAAGTAACAGAAAATAGCAACTCGGCGCACGAGGAAAATTTTCCCAGCTATAGCGTATCTTCAAGTTGTCTCAGATTTAATGAAATTTCTCCCGCTTCTGTTTTCATCTTTCTTCCTTGACCAACGTCTGTTGCGCCTGCTATTTTGTATTATTACGGCAAGTAACAAAGACCTTACCGCATGAAATACCGGCATTTTATTTTGCTGTTTTTTACTCCGCTACTCACCTTCGCACAACCATCAGGCAATTTTAGTTTTCTCACCGGTTCCTGTGCTTACATTGGCCCCAATGATGGTGATACTTCCTTTTATACTTACAACGGCGACAGCAATATTTTTTATGCAATGGCAAAAAAGGATGCTGATTTTATGCTATGGTTGGGAGATAATTGGTATCTCGATAAAGAAGACTGGGGCACGGAAGAAGGACTGCGTAGAAAAGCACATTATGCACGAACGGTAAAGACAGTGCAGCCATTATTACAAAAAGGAATTACGGAGTATGCAATCTGGGACGATCATGATTTTGGACCCAACCAAAGCCAGCAGGACTATCCTTTAAAAAATGTAAGCAGACAAATTTTTATTGAAACCTGGAACCACAATCCTTCTTTTGGTGAAGATGATGAAGGGATATACACAAGCTTTCGCCGTGAAGATGTTTTGTTCATTTTATTGGATAACAGATGGTGGAGAGATTTCGACCGTTTGTGGGCGTACAAATTTTTCAAGCCTAATCCTAACAAACGAATGTTTGGACAAAAGCAAATGAAATGGCTGAAACAGCAACTAATTGAAGACACCAGCGCGGCTTTCAAAGTTATTGTGAGTGGAAGCCAAATGTTGAATCCATGGTCGAAAGGAGATTGCTTTTTTCACTTTCCGGTAGAATATAATGAGCTGCTCGACTTCATTGCCAAAAAGAAAATTAATGGGGTACTTTTTGTTTCCGGCGATGTGCATTTTTCTGAAATAATAAAGCTGAACAGAAAAGATCGTTATCCCCTGTATGATCTTACTGTTTCACCACTTACTTCAACAATTTCAAAACCGCGAGGCAGAGAAAAAAACAATAAATATCGGGTGGAAAACTCACTGATTGAGAAGCACAATTTTGCACGGTTCACTTTTACAGGTGAGGAAAAAAACAGAAAAATGAACGTTGAGTTTTTTGACAATCATGGAAAACTGATTTACAATTGGTCAATCGCCAGTGTTGATCTCAGAAACTAAGTCCTCGTTTAATATTCGATCTGCAAATTCAAAGCCTCCTTCAATACTCTGAGGTTAGGATTTTTTTGCGCCATCATTTCAAATACTTCTGTTTTGCTTAAAACAGTGTGTTGTATTTGCTGGTTATTTTCGTCCTTGCGCACTTCAGTAGTTACCCGCACCATTATGCCGGTGTGCTCCCGAAAATATTCTATGAGTTGATTGCGCTGTTCTTTTGCGTATTCCTCGGTTAGTTCGTTTGGTGCTATAATTTTTATTTCATCAGCGCCGGCCTGCTCCGCTTTCATCGAAGAAAACTGTGCATGATAAACGCTTTTGTTTTCCAACTGAAGCTTCTGCTTATACTGCTCATAAACTTTTTGTATCAGTTCATCTGTAAGCTCCTTTGTTTCCATTGTTACAGCAACTGCACTACTCACGGCCGCATCAATATCGCTCATCAGATTCTTGCTAATTCTTCTTCCGGAAAGTTGAGGAATGCTGGTGGATGGCACATCTGGGATGGGTTGCGAACTGACAGCTTTCGCTACTGGTGCTTCTAATTTCTTACCCTGTATTTCTTGAACAGCTACCTGCGTTTTTTGGGAAGAATTTTGCGGGGTATAAACAGGTGCAGGATTTTCAGCAATATTTTTTTTAGCTGAAAACTCCGTATTAGGCTCCCCTACTCCACTAAGCTTTTTTTTTACCTCCGCAGCGCTGGTTGCTTGCAGCAGAAAGCAAAGCCGAATCAAACACATTTCTACATGAAGCCGTTTGTTGGTTGCGCTTTTATAATTCAGTTCCGTATCATTCAATATATTCAATGCGGAAAGAATAAAAGAAGGTGGTGTTTGATTTGCCTTCTCGAAATAAACAGGCTTATGATCGTTGGGTACATCCAGCAAACGCACCATCCGCTGGTCTTTGCACAACAATAAGTTGCGCATGTGCTCTGCAAGGCCTTCCAAAATCACATTTCCTTCAAATCCCTTTTCTAACACACTATCGAGCGCCAGCAAAGCACCGCTTACATCTTGCGATAGTAAATGATCAGTAAGCGCGAAATAGAAATCTGCATCGAGCATATTGAGATGCTCCATTGTGGCGGTGTAGGTAAGCTGTCCGTTTGTGAAACTGGCTATACGATCCAGCATAGACAAGGCATCGCGCATACATCCCTCACTTTTTTGTGCAACCACATGCAAGGCAGATTCCTGCGCAATCATTCCTTCCTTTGTGGCAATACCATGAAGGTGAACAACTATATCATCTGTAGTGATTCGCTTAAAGTCAAATATTTGACAGCGGCTGAGGATAGTGGGTAGAATTTTGTGTTTTTCGGTAGTGGCAAGAATGAAAATTGCATAAGCAGGCGGTTCTTCCAATGTCTTCAGAAAAGCATTGAACGCTGCGGTACTTAGCATGTGCACCTCATCTATGATATAGATTTTGTAACGACCTTGTTGCGGGGCAAACCTCACCTGATTTACCAATTCACGAATATCTTCCACACTGTTGTTGCTGGCGGCATCAAGTTCAAAAATATTGAACGAACCATTGTTGTTGAAACTTACGCAGCTTGTACAAACATTGCAGGCTTCCATCTCGGCAGTAAGATTTTCGCAATTGATGGTTTTTGCGAGAATACGTGCGCAGGTTGTTTTTCCTACACCTCTTGGCCCGCAAAACAAATACGCATGTGCCAGATGCTGATGACGAATTGCATTTTTAAGCGTGGTAGTAATATGCGCCTGACCTACAACAGTATCGAATGCCTGCGGACGGTATTTTCGTGCGGATACAATATAATTTTCAGCCATTTTGCGTGCGGTTAAACCAAAAGTAAAAAGCAGGAAGGGAAAGAAAAAATGAAGTTTCTATCCACCGAATCATTACTCCAATCGGAGCATTTTATTGTCAATTAACTGAAAAAAATGCTGGGGTTGAAATGTGCGCCAGTTGTAATTTTCCATTAGCCGAACATATCGGTCAATACGCGAACGTTGAAAATCATATTGAGTTTGCTCCGGCATATTTACAGAAACAATCCAGCCACCTTCATCTTTTATGTCTTCATACCACTCTTCATAATAATCAAGATCGCTGCTATGGAAATTGAGGACATTTTCTGTGATAAGAATGAACTTGTAAATTCTCTTCGCAATCATGTAATCTATAAGAGATCGTTTTAGTTGCATGATGTCGTTCTCAATGGCATCATTCCACTCCCCTATCATTTCGATGATGGCAAAGTTGTAATCATAATCGGCGAAAAGCACTTTAAGATACAGCGTGCGGCTGCCAAACTCATCCCATTGCGGATGGATGTAGTAATTGTAAACGGTGTTAGAAAATTCAAACTCGCTATGTTCCTTTCCAAAGAATGGTGAAAATTCATCCTCTTCGGCAGTGTATAAGTGTCGCCAGTTGTAGTATGGTTCGATCTCGTGCATATAAAATGCAAAATGTAAAAGTCAAAATAGTAGCCTATCAGCACTTTTACATTTCTAATTTCATTTTTTAAATTTCTCCTGCCAGGCAATCATTCCTCCTACAAGATTTTTGCAATTCGCATAGCCCATTGTCTCCAGAAACAAACATGCTTGTCCGCTTCTATTTCCTGATCTGCAATGAACAATTATTTCTTCGTTCTTATAATCTTCCAGTTCATCGGTTTGCATACTAAGAATGTTGCCTAACGGAACCAGCTTTGCCCCAATATTAAACTCTGCATACTCATGTGGTTCGCGCACATCAATAATGTTTAGCTTTTCGCCTGCGTCCATGCGCCTTTTCAATTCCTCAACAGTTATGTCTTGCATATTCTTAGAGCTTAATTATTTTTTTCGGAGTAGCGGAATATCCTTTCGATAAAATTCGAACAAAATAAATGCCGGAGGATAAGCCGCAAATGTCCAATGATTGCGATGAAATTGCTGTGTTTTTATACAAAATCCGTCCTTGCATATCCGTTAGTTCATAAATAAACGGCTCATTGCGGTCTGCACGGATTGTTATGAAATTTTTTGTCGGGTTAGGGTAAACAGACCATTCAGTTTCCTGCAACGAGAGCGCTGGTTGAATGCTGGTACCTATCACGGGTTGTCCCAAAAGTGGACGTATCATCATTACTCCCTGCAAATTACTCGAAGCCCAAAAACCATCAATATTCACATAGCGATGATTACCCCCAACTCTGTTCATATCCAATGCGAAATACAAACTATCACTTCCACTCTGCGCAGGCTGAGTAGTTCCTATGAAAAAAGTACCCGCAGAAAGCGGCACAGGATCATCAAACCTATACACCCAGAAATGATTGATTGAATCTTCGTAACCTGGCGTGTTCAGATTGGTTTGATAAATTGGAGTATCGAGGAAACTGCCGAGTGTTATGTTTTTGTACACATCAATCGAGAAGAATTTACTGAAGGCAAGCGGCACTTGTCTGCCAAAATAAATAGCCAAACCACGCAGTGTATCGGGTTGATTAAGGTGAAATTCAACAGCAGTTTTTGCAGGTAATGTGGTAAAGGGTGTGAGCCAATAAGCTATCTCTGCCGTGCCATCGTCGTATGCCAGATAATTATCGAAAACTTGCTCGTGAATAATAGTGTCATTGGTTCTTGTCCATGAGGTAGATGGATCGCTCGTGAAATATTTGTTTTCAAAAACTACCCTATTGTATGGAGACGACGAAGCGTAATTGATGGGATACACAGGAAAAGAAAAATGACTTCTTCCGTAAAAAGGAATATTTGCATTGCTCACACTACTATTGAAAAGCGGTGTGTTCGTAATCTGCTCTCTGGCAGTATAGCCATAAACAACCGATTGTTGCGCACCAGAGAGATTTCTGGAAAGAAAAGAATGAGTGGTTGAAAGTTCTTTGCTCGTATTGGCCGTAAACTGGCGATAAGGCATAGAAGTGTAATCGTTCAGCATATTGGTAGCGCTGATCGTGGCTATATCGCCCAGAGCAGTGTCTGCAAAATTGCGGTTAGCATTGAGGCGTATGTAGTCAAGATTCCAGATGTCATCCGTTAAGAATTTTGAGGCTTTGTTGACAAAACGAAACTGAAAACCTGAATGCAGATATGCAACATTCGCGACTGGCACCATTACTTGCCGAAAGGAATCGAGCGTTGTACCTTCTTTTGCCCAAACCTTAGTCCATGTAGTATCGGAGCGCAAAAAATACAGCATCAGAGAATCTTGTACCTCGGGAGCAAATCCGCGCCCTTGCGGCTGGTAAAAAAAGCTCAGATAAATACTATCTCCTGGATTATGAAAGCTGAGATCTATAGACTGACTTGTGAGGCTGTCTGCGTATAAAAGGGAAAAAATATTGGTCGAATCATAAGGACCACCCTGCCAGTTCAAAGCATCGAAAGTTGCTACACCTCTGCTGATGGCACTCACCGCCATGCTGTTATTTATATAAACAGAACGATCAACCCATCGGGTAAAATTTGGAAGCGGACTTGCATCTGTGAAATCTTCAAAAAAAGGAAGCGTCAAAGCGGTTGTCTTCAACTTTGGTTTTGCTTCTATCTTTCGCACATGAGGATTGTAATTAACAGGGCCAGACTTTTCCTGGGCTATTATTTCCTGAAAAAGAAACAGTGCGATGATATTTAAAAGAAACCCTTTTTTCATAATTATTCCGGCATAAATGGCTCACCATTATTAACTGCCGAAGCGGGCCTTCTATTGTGTTCCAGTTCTTCGTTCAGAGGATTTTGCTTGATCCGAATGTCTATTACATCACCTTCCTTTATCCGGTTGGGAATGTCAAGCTCATTGTAGGGAGCGGGTGTTTGCATATAAATAATAGCGCTTGCCGAGTCCTCAACATATCCATCCCAAATGGTTGTTACCGTTAGTCCGTTCGCATTCAAA
>CALMWT010000025.1 GCA_937870855.1 uncultured Taibaiella sp. | reverse complement strand
AGTTATTACATCATGGTCATCTTTGTAGCCCAATTCTCCATTGCCATAGGTTGCTGCCGACGAAGCATAAACCAGAGGAATCTGTTCATTAGTACAATATTCCCAGATTGATTTTGAATAATCGAGGTTCCACTTTTTATGCACTTCATAGTCCATCTCGGTGGTGTCAGTTCGTGCGCCAAGATGAAACATGTGTTGCACTACACCATGATGTGATTTGATCCAGTCGAAGAATTGCTCACGATGTATCTTATGTAGGCTTGTTTTCCCTTCAAGGTTTTTGACTTTCCTTTTCTCTGAAAAATCATCTACCAATATTAGTTTCTCAAAGCCAAGTTGATTGAGGTAGCCAACAAGGTAGCTGCCAATAAAGCCAGCAGCGCCAGTTATGGCTATTACATCTTTTGTCTGCATGATGGAAAGGATTAATGACCTTCCATGTGAGTGGAGTCTGCTGCGCTGTTGCTGCCGTGGTGTTGCGAGGTAGTTTCTGCGGGTGCGCCCAATCCGGTTTCGTTTTCCAGGGTTTTGCTTCCGGTTTGAATCTTTGGCTCATGAGTAGCGCCATGTCCGCCGCCTTCGTCGTGTCCCATTACGTTTACAAAGTTGACTGCGCCCAGGAACAAACCTACCATGATAAGCACAAACCAAAATGCTGCGCTGTATGAGATTTTAGGACTTGCTTCAGTATGAGAATGATGTGTTTCGTGCGACATGAATGTTTGGTTTTAAAAATGCTTGCGCAAAAGTAATTTTTTAGGTGGCAAGTAGCAAGAGGGTGGTTGAGGGTTGAATATTGAGGGTTGAATATTGAGGGTTGAATTTTGAGTTGCCTACTGCTTACTGCCTACTTTTTCCCTTTCATCTTTTCCCTTTTCCCTCTCTTCTCCTTATCCCTTAGCCGGCACCGGCGGTTGCATTACTTTACCACAATTTTTGCAGGTACGTCTTTCTTCATCGCTGTAAAAGCGTTCCATCACAGGAGGCAATTGCTTTACAATGTCGGTAAGTCCAAAGTATTCATCATAGAGTTTTTCACCGCAGTCTTCACAAAACCAAAGGAAGCCGTCTGTATCGTTGCTATCTCTTACTTTTTCTATCACCAGTCCTACGGTGTTGGGGCCGCGCTGTGGAGAGTGGGGTGTTTTTGCCGGAAGCAGAAATATTTCTCCTTGCTTTATCGGTATGTCCACAATTTTTCCGTCTTCCTGTATGCGCACATTTATATCGCCTTCTACCTGGTAAAACAGTTCTTCGCTTTCGTTGTAGTGAAAATCTTTTCTGCTGTTGGGTCCACCTACTACCATCACTATAAAGTCACCGGTATTTTTATAAATAGTCTGATTACCTACGGGAGGTTTCAGGAGATGACGGTTTTCTTCTATCCACTGATGTAGGTTGAAAGGACGGGTAACTGCCATAAAATAAATATTTGGGAATGAAGATAATTAAATGGGCTGAAGTACTTTCATCTTCACTGTTTCGATGCGTGTTTCGCTCACCAGCAGCACATCAAATTCATACAACCCTATAATGATGCGTTCCTTGTTTTTCGGAATTGCCTCATGCCTCGATATGATGTAACCTGAAAGCGTTTCAGAGCCATCGGTAGGAAATTCAAAACCATACTTTCCGTTCAGATAATCAAGCTCCAGTCTTCCTGAAAAAATATACTCATTCTCTGCTATCTGCTTCTCCACATATTCCTCCACATCATACTCATCGCGTATGTCACCAAATATTTCTTCCAGCACATCTTCCATAGTCACTATGCCCGATGTTCCCCCAAATTCATCTATTACCCATGCTACACTCTTGCGGTCTTTGGTAAACCGGTTCATAAGATCCACTGCGCTCATAGCTTCTGGCACGGGCGTTATGGTGTGCAATATTTCCTTTACGGTTTGAGGGCGGCGGTGAAGGTCCAGGTGATGCAGGTAGCCCACTATATTGTCCATATTACCTTCATAAACAATGATCTTAGAAAGCTGCGTTTCTATAAACTTTTTCCGCACTTCGGTTACAGAGGTATTTGCCTCCACGCCTACAATCTCATTGCGCGGTATCATACACTTTCTCACTTTTACATTTACCAGCGCCAGTGCATTTTCAAACAATTGCTTATTTACTTCATTGCTTTCCGCTTCATGTCCGTGCAGGGTTTGCTTTATAAAGTTTTCCAAATCTATACGGCTAAATATTGCCTGATTTTCCTTCACCCTTACATTGAAAAGATATTTGAGAATGAACTCCGAAATAGCCACAAATATCCTGGCGATAGGATAAAGCAGGTTGTACATAAACCACATAGGCACTGCGAAAAACGCAAGCACCGCCTCTGCCTTATTGCGAAAGAGCGCCTTTGGTAAAAACTGCGCAAACAATAAAATTACAACCGCCGCTATAAATGTATTTACTATCAGCTTCACATATTCCGAATGCAGCGGGGCAGGAAGCTTTGCTATGATCGGATCGGTAAGCTGCGTCATTAGCAAGCCATAAAGCACCAGCACAATGTTTACCCCCACCAGACTTGTGCCTATAAACTCGGCAGGATGATCCATAAACCTCCCCAGTATTTTACCGGAAAAAGTTCCTTGTTTCTTCTTAAGCTCTATGTTTATTTTATTGGCAGAAATGAACGCTATCTCCGTGCCGGCAAAAAAACCGATAAGGACAATGCAGCCAAGTATATACCACAGCAGGTGCGATTCCATAGTCGTTTCCAAAGATATAAAACCATACCAAATGGAAGATGTTCCGTCAGGTGTTTCCACCTGACGGTTCAAAACTCGTTTCCGTGCCGTCAGGTGTTTTCCACGTGCCGTCAGGTGTTTCCAGTGCCGTCAGGTGTTTCCACATAACGGTTTTTAATGCTAACTCGTCGGGTGGAAACACCCGACGCCACAGTAAATGTCTGTTGCAAGAAATTCACTTGTTCTTTGGAGCGAATAGTAATTATTATCGAAAGCAGAGGTTATCTTAGCCTCTGCTTTAACCTAACGTTTCATGTTCGACATTCTAAAGCAGTATCGTCTAACGCTCGTTATTAACGTAGTACTGTTATCACTATTTATATTCTTCAATCGTCCATTATCATCGGGGCGTTTATTGTTTATTTCTGTTTGCGAGATAATATTTCTTGTATTATTTGTAGTTACACATTTTCGTTCTGCAAACAACACTAACTGGATTCAATGCACCTCTGATACTGTAATAATTCATGGGGTGTTTAAAGAATATTCTATTCCAAAGAGAGAAGTACGTGAAATCCGGCTAGGAAAGAACTTATTGTGTAAAATCCTTGACTGGACACTTGTCAAAATACAGACGACATCGAAAACTCTTACAGTTTATACAAAGGCTATTGCACAAGATTCAAAGTTTTGGAATTAATGTGCTTTACGCGAATCATTTGATGTCGTAGGCGGTCTTCGGTACGAGACCCCCCGCTAACCCGAGTTTGCAACTCAGGTTCCCCATTTTACTTATCTCCATTTCTTTACTGTCTGCCTGCTTGGGGTATGAGATGCGGATTGGAAGGCTATCGCTAAAGATGTATAGACAACAATTCATTGCCTAAGCCGTGCAGTGCCTGTTCTATTTTTTGGGCTTGCGCGGGTCTTGGCTTTTTCAAGCCGCTTGCATAGTGCTGTATTTGTTTTTGATTGATGCCTGTAATACGCTCCAATGCTGCTTTTGTAAAGATGCCGGAATAGTAATTTAGAAAGCTTTGGGTGTCGAACTTGTAAACGATCTCATACTTACTTTTTAAGATTTTGGGACAATCTCCCAAATCTTTCATGGTCTCAATACAGGCTAAAACCTCGTTTTTTGCAGCAGCTACAGTATTCCCGCCCCCGCTAACGCCTTTTACATTTTCCGCGTAAGCCCAATAAAAATCTTTGCTTCGCTCAATAACAATTTTCACCTTTTTCATAGCGTCTATTTTAGCTTCATTTCCTTTTTGATTTTCACTTCCAAGCCTTTACCCACTTCTTTAGCCCCGTGAAACGGTACGGGATACAGCTTGCCGCCTTTATATGTAATGACTGCCGCTTACGCACGCTAACACCCAGCCGTTATTTTTAAAGGTAGT
>CALMWT010000024.1 GCA_937870855.1 uncultured Taibaiella sp. | reverse complement strand
AAAGTGCTACCATTTTTTTGTGTCCGACTCGGGTGGACGTGGGAGGCGGTGCATTGTTTATTGGGTTATAATTTTCTTCAGTTGGGTTGTGACCAAGCTAAGCATGCTAAGCCCCGAAGGGGCGAAAGACACTAACGATGGGTGAAGCCCATCGCACAACAAAAAGCCCCGCTGTTTAGCGAGGCTTTTTTGTAGTTCCACCTGGATTCGAACCAAGACTAACTGGACCAAAACCAGTTGTGCTACCTTTACACCATGGAACTATCCGTTTCTTTCGGGTGGCAAATGTAAGGCGCGTTTCCAAAAGGCCAAAATCTTTGTGAGAAAAATATTTTTGAGGGTACTTCGGTGTGAAAAAATAAAAGCCGTGGTCTGTTGTTTATCCATTTTGCAATCAGGTTTTTCAAGTAGGTTTGTAAGCGCGTAGTAGTTGTATTTTAATCTCTCATAGGCATGTCTCTTGCGGCGAATTCCCGCCAGTTTGTAATAAAATTTATTTTCATCGGTGTTGCCCTCACAATACTGATAAGGTTGCTGTTTCTTCAATTGTTTGAAGACAAGTATAAGGTGATGGCAAACGATATTGCTATTTTCCGAAAAGTGGTGTACCCGCCGCGCGGGGTAATAGTGGATATAAAGGGGAAGACTATGTGCTTCAACGAAGTGGTTTACGACCTGATGGTAACACCCACGAAAGTGAGCCGCGATCTTGATACGCTGGCGCTTTGCAATGCACTTGGCTTCGATAGAGAAACGTTTGATAAAACACTATTGAAGACGCGTATAAAAAACGGAAACATGCGCCAGAGTGTTTTTATAGACCAGCTTTCTGCCGAACAAACTGCACGCTTTAAAGAGAATATGTTTCTGTTCAATGGTTTTGAACTGATAGAACGCTCCATCCGATCATACCCTAATGCAAGTGCCGGAATATTCATGGGTTACATTGGGGAAGTGTCGCCCAGAATGTTGGAAAAGCCAAGATTTGCCTCTTACCGTCAGGGCGATTATGCAGGCATGAATGGGCTGGAACTAAGCTATGAAGAAGTGCTGCGCGGGCAAAGAGGGGTGTATTATTTTGAAAGAGACAACTTCAATCGTCCCAGAGAATCCTACAAACGGGGCGCGCTCGATACGCCGGCTCTGGCAGGTAAAACCCTGCAACTTTATGTGGATGCAGAAATGCAGATGTATGCCGAAAAGCTGATGGCAAATAAGATAGGCAGTGTAGTGGCTATAGACCCCAGCACGGGTGGTATTCTTACATTAGTTAGTAGTCCCAGTTTCGATCCTAATCTGCTGAAAGGAAGGGAAAGAGCAAGGAATTTTTCCCATCTTTTTGCAGATGCAAAGCGTCCATTATTCAACAGAGCTACGCAGGCTGCCTACAATCCTGGTTCTACCTTAAAGCCCGTTACCGGTCTTGTAGCGCTTGATGTTGGCGCTATCACACCTTCATTCGGATATCCTTGTGGCGGAGGTTATTATTCATGCGGCAGAAGAATTGGTTGCACACACTCCGGCGGCGGACATGCTGCTAATCTTCGTGTGGCGCTTGCCAATTCCTGCAACGCCTACTTCGTTCATATTTTCAGGCTGATAGAAGATGCGAAAAAATGGGGTAGTACGAAAAATGGTTTGCAGGCATGGACACAATACATGTACAACTTTGGTTTCGGTCATCCTACCGGTGTTGATATTCCCTACGAAGGAAAAGGACTGGTTCCCGATACGGCATTGTACAATAAAATGTATCGCGGTAGCTGGAACTCATGCACCAATCTTTTTGTAGGAATGGGGCAGGGCGAAATTGCACTTACGCCTTTACAACTGGCAAATGCCATGTGCATTATTGCCAATAAAGGATTTTACTACACACCACATTTTGTGCGCGCCATAGATAACAACCCCAATGACACGTTACTTAAGAAATTCAAAATAAAACATTCGCCGCTGCCCCACACACCCGATACTATGTTTTCAATTATTGGAAAAGGTATGCAGGATGTGGTGGAACGAGGAACCGGAAGAGTAGCTCTGTTGCCAGGCATAGAAATTTGCGCAAAGACAGGAACCGTAGAAAATAAAGCAGTGGTACACGGTCAGGCTATGAAGATGAAAGACCACTCTGTGTTTGTAGCCTACGCGCCGAGGGAAAATCCGAAGATTGCTATTGCGGTAATTGTAGAAAATGCAGGCTATGGTGCTACCTGGGCTGGTCCGGTGGCAAGTTTGCTTATAGAAAAACATTTGAAAGGTAAAATCGCAGACAATCGCAAACATCTGGAAGAGAAATTGTACAACGCAAAACTCATTAACCCATACCTCTATGCAATAGATTCTGCGCAGAAGAAAAAAGATCGCATGTTGTGGGAAATGAAAGTTGAGAAGAAGCGTGTGGAAGATAGCATAGATCGTGCGCGTGATTCTGTAGTAATCAGAAGATGGTTTGAAAAAAGATTGGGCAGGAAACTTCCTGATATTGTAAAGTAGCCGGTAAAATGAGTAACGAGAGGAAATCCATATTTAGCCGCGTTGACAGTGTAACATTTCTGTTGTACATAGTGCTTGTGTTTATCGGGCTGACTACCGTGTTTTCGGTGGAGTACCGAAGCACAGATGCTTCGATTTTTATAATGAGCAAAAGCCACATGAAGCAGTTTACGTGGTTTGGAGTTTCGTTATTTTTTGGTCTTATCATTCTTTGGACAGAAAGTAAATTCTTTTCCAGCTTCGCCTTTCTTTTTTACACCATCGGCATTGCTCTTTTAGTGCTTACAATTTTTGCAGGAAAGAATGTGAAGGGTTCGCATTCGTGGCTTGGGGTGGGCAGTTTTGCATTTCAGCCTGGGGAGGTTTGTAAAATATTTACCTCACTCGCACTCGCCAAGTTTTTATCCTTGCCAGAAACAAATTTTCAAACCCTCAAGCATCGTCTTATTGGTATTGCTATAGCTATGGTGCCGAGCGTCATTATCATTCTTCAGGACGAAACCGGATTGGCGCTGGTCTATTTCTGTTTCTTTTTGGTGATGTATCGGGAAGGTTTACCCAATGCATTTCTCATCATCGGTTTTTCGGGGGTTATTCTTGCACTTGCTTCGTTGCTGGTTGACAGAATGCTTTTGTTTCTTATTCTCACAGGTCTTGCAATCATTGTGGGTGTACTGATGCGAAACACTATTAAAAGGAATATTGTTTTGCTGTTTCTAATAATTGGTGTGTGGGGAGTTGGAGTAGGATTTTCCCAGTTTCTCGTTCCCTTTACGTTTACGCATGTGCTAAAGGGTTATCAAATTGACAGGGTTTATTCCATGCTGGGAAAGGAAGTGCCTGAAGAATATGTAAGCAATGCAATAGATTCTGATGAAGATTTAAAAAAGAAGCGGGAAAATGCGTCAGACTACAACGTAACTCAATCGAAAATTGCCATCGGTTCGGGTGGGCTTTTAGGAAAAGGTTTTTTAAATGGAACTTCTACCAAAAACGATTTTGTGCCGGAGCAGAACACCGATTTTATTTTTTGCGCAGTAGGGGAGCAGTTTGGTTTTGTAGGGAGCGCTATTCTTGTGCTCATCTATCTCGCTTTGATGCTTCGCATTTTGTTTCTCGCCGAACGCCAGCGCTCGCCTTTCAGCAGAGTATATGGCTATTGCGTAGCCTCCATTTTGTTTTTCCATTTCGCTATTAATCTCTCCATGACCATTGGACTGGCACCGGTAATCGGTATTACACTTCCATTTCTCAGTTATGGTGGTTCGTCTCTTTTATCATTCAGTATTCTCATCTTTATTCTGTTGCGCCTCGATGTGGACAGGCAGGTGATGATACGCTAATTTCACTCAGCTATGGCAATGATCTATCCTTTATCAGAAGGTGTATTTACAATAGGGCACGATAAAATTTTTCATCCTTTCAATCCGTCTGCTGATGAATTGAATGAACGCCCCACAGGTTCGCTGTTAGTAGAAGTGCAACCATTTCTTGTGATTACTAAAAATGATGTCATTGTTCTGGATACAGGATTGGGTTTTCATGAAGAGAATGGGATACTTCAGCTTCATCACAATATTCAATCGTGCGGCTACGAACCATCACAGGTTACGAAAGTGTTGTTGAGTCATTTGCATAAGGACCATGCGGGTGGCGCGACTTATAAAGATGAACGTGGAATTTTTAAACCCAGTTTCGATAACGCCACCTATTTCATTTACAGAAACGAAGCCGACTATGCTTTGCAAATTGGCTATCCATCTTATATTCCTGAAGAGATAGAACCTTTGTTTTCTTCAGGGCAGGTGGAATGGCTGGAAGGTGAAGAAGGAACTATTGGAAATGATATTCATTACACACATTCGGGTGGGCATTGTCCTGAGCATATTGTTTTTCTTATTGCAGACGGAAGCGAAAAGATTTTTTTTGGTGGAGATGAAGCGCCACAATTGAAGCAAATGAAAATGAAGTACGTAGCCAAATACGACCATGATGGGAAAAAGGCAATGATGTTGAGAGAAGAGTATGCAGAGCGTGGAAGAAAGGAAGGCTGGCAATTTTTATTTTATCACGATGTGGGGAAGCCTACTGCAGTTTTGAGTTCATAGAGATCCCGTTATCACAGGGCTTTTTCTAAGCACCTCTTCCAGTTCTTTTTCTCGTTTTTGAATGGCTATGCGCATCGGCGAAAATATCCACCGAGCTCTCAGTTTATTGAGCCTGTCTTTTGGAGGAAGAAAAATCAATCGTTTCAGCCAGTGCCATGCTACAAAATGCCGGAAGACTTGAGAGCATTTTACAAAATAGACTACTGTTGCAGCATCACATTGATCCAGTAAGTTTCTTAACTCTTCGGGGTCGGTGAGGGAAGAAATACAAAGCACTGCTCCGCGTTTTGTACTAAAATAGCCCGCTAAAGAATTCTCTGTTTGCCAGCTACTATTACTTATGATACATGCACTTCTCTCCGATGCTTCCAGGTGCTCCGGCATGTTGAACGACTGATCTGGAACAAACCGCATTTCCCAGTCTTTGCGGGAAAGTGTATCGTAAACCGTCCAGACATTGTTCTTGTAATAATTGAGCATTTCTTTCAAAAATCCTTCGCCAAGCCATTGCGATTTTACTGCTGCATGAAAGCTTGCATAGAAATAAAGATGAGAGGCATACGGCTCAAACATTTCCGGCATACGCACTACCAGATCCCGGTTTTTTGCATACACTTTCCAAACTATTCTACGCACATCATCACCCGCTTCAAAATCTTTGTAACTAAGATATTCTCCTTCCACCCGCCGCATTTGCTCAATACGAACATCAAGCTGCTCCGTTTTTTTAGGAAAAACTTCGTTGTCTTCTTCCTTTTGCAAAACAGGTGGTTGATAAAAATGTCCGCTCACAGGTTGTGCTACTGCAAGTGAAAACAAGTGAAGCATATCTT
>CALMWT010000023.1 GCA_937870855.1 uncultured Taibaiella sp. | reverse complement strand
ACACTTCTTTATCAAGAAGCTCATCGCACATTTCCGCGATCATTTTTTGCTCTTCATTAAAATCTTCGGGAGAAAAACTGTTGTTGGGCGTTGAAGTATTTATTAGAAAACCGCCACCCTGAATTGATGTACCTATGTTAGCTTCCATCGGAAAATAGTTTGTTTATAAATCTACTTAGAAAAACACTTTGCCGGATGTTAATTATTTTAAGAGTGGGCAAGAAAGAAAGAGAAGGTTTCCCGCAGAAAGCGCAGAAAAAAAACGCAGACTATCGCAGAATTTCCGCGAGTATCTACGGATAAAACGCAAGAAGTATCTGCGAGTATCTGCGGGAAAGAAAAAGAAAACCTCTGCGAGCATCTGCGGGAAATAAAAAGCGCGAGTTCTGCCGGAAAAATGCTTGCGTGTTTCCTATTTTTGAACGTACATGAGCGGCTACATCGAACTGCAAAACGGAAAGTTTCATTACCTGAAGATGGGAGACGGAAAGCGGTTGCTGCTTTGTTTTCATGGTTATGCGAACAGTGCATCTTTATTCTATCCGTTTCAACGCTATCTCGAAAAAGATTTTACGATTATCAGTATTGATCTTCCGCATCATGGAAAGACTGAGTGGAAAAAAACAAGTTTGTTTCAGATAACCGATCTCGAAGCGCTAGTAGAAAAATTATTGACGCAATTTTCAGTGCAAAAAGTTTCTCTCATTGGTTACAGCATGGGCGGAAGGGTTTGTTTGAAGATTATAGAATTGATGCCAGAAAAAATAGACCGTGTCTTACTTATTGCCGCAGATGGACTGGTGTTTAATCCGCTTTACTTCATCGTTACAAAAACATCTTTCGGAAAGCGACTCTTTAGAAATTTTACTACAAAACCAAAACGCTATCTGAAATACATAGAATGGATGCGTAGCAGAAAATGGATTGATGAATCGCGCTATAAGTTTGCGATGTACTACCTTGGCTCGGAAAGCGACCGTTCGTTTTTGCTAAATGTATGGAGCGACATGAGTCTCATTGTACCGAATATGAAACCTCTGAAAGCAGCTATAAAAAAACACCAAATTCCGGTTTATGTTTTCATGGGCAATTACGACCGTGTGATACCGGTAAAAAATGCAAATCGTTTTAAGCTTGGACTGAACAGTGTGCAGCTTTTTGTTTTAGAAAAAGGACATCGCGTTTTTGACAGCGATTCATTACCGCAAATGGCTAATTGCCTTATAAAAGGAACATGCTGATCTTAGTTTCTTTCATCTGGTTGCTGACGCTTTTATACGTTGTGCTGATGCTTGTTTATGCGCGAGGTTGGCAGTTGCAAAAAGAATTTATAGTTCCCGAAAACTTCACTCCAAAAACACGGGTTAGCGTTATTATTCCTGCAAGAAATGAAGCGCACAATATTAGTAAATGTATTTCCTCAATTCTGGCGAATGATTATCCGAATGGATTGTTGGATATAATTGTGGTTGACGATCATTCTACTGATAAAACTTTTGAAACAGTACATGCTTTTCAAGAGGAAAATGTTCGTTGCCTGAAATTGGAAGATTATCTGCAAGGACAACAAATCAATTCTTACAAAAAGAAAGCGCTTGAAACAGGTATAGCACATAGCAATGGCGAATTGATCGTAACTACAGATGCGGATTGTAGCGCGCCTGCAACTTGGTTAAAAAATATTGCAGCATTGTACGAACAGCAACAGTCTGTGATGATTGTTGCGCCGGTTGCTTTTACCAGCAATGGCAGTGTTGTTCAAATATTTCAGTCGCTCGATTTTATGACCATGCAGGGAATTACTGCTGCAGCACACAGATTGCAGCTTGGCGGTATGAGCAACGGTGCCAATCTTGCGTTTAGTAAAAATGCTTTCTTTGAAGTGGATGGTTACACAGGCGTAGATCATCTTGCATCGGGTGACGATTATTTGCTGATGATGAAAATGCAGAAAGCATTTCCGAATAAGATTGGCTATTTAAAATCTGCAAACGCGATTGTACAAACTGCTCCGCAGCCTGATTGGAAAAGTTTTTTTAATCAGCGTATGCGCTGGGCATCGAAATCGGGGAAGTATGATGATAAAAAACTGACTGCGATTTTATTGCTGGTTTATCTGTTCAATGTTTCGTTGGTGGTGCTTTTCATCGCAGGATTTTTTCAGTCTTTGTATTTGTTGTTGCTGGCGGGGGCATTAATGATAAAGACAGCGAGTGAGCTTTTTTTTCTTTTGCGGGTATCCATATTTTTCGGAAAGACACGCGAACTTTTATGGTTTCCGTTATTGCAGCCACTGCATATTCTTTACATAGTAAGCGCAGGCTTGATGGGCTTTGTTGGAAAGTATAATTGGAAGGACAGAAGCGTTAAATAGTTCCCACAAAAACTTCACAGAAAGCAACAAAGGTTTCACACAGAGACCGCAGAGAATAGAGACACAAAGAGCAATTCTGGTAATCGTTTAATTCTGTAAATTCCGGTTCAGATAGTTTCACACAGAGACAACAAAGTAAAAGAGGCACAGGGAATAATTCTGGTAATCTTTCAATCCTGCAAATCCAAGTTCAGACAAATTTCACGCGAAGGGCAAGTGTTCCGGTAATCTTATAATTCTGCAAATCCTGGTTCAGACAGTTTCACACAGAGACAACAGAGTAAAGGAGGAGACACAGAGAATAATTCTGGTAATCTTTTAATTCTACAAATTCCGGTTCAGACAATCATCCCAACATCAAAAACACAGCAGGCAGTTTCTCAAGTACCGGCTTTTGTTTTTTCCAATCGGCAATCTTTTTCGTTTTGATAAATTGATTGGGTGCAGTGATGTTTTGTGCAATGCAAAGCCTTGTGTTATCGCTGCAGTTTTTTAAAAAATCTTCAAGCAAATTATTGTTGCGGTAAGGCGTTTCTATAAAAAGCTGTGTTTGATTTTCCTTCTTAGAAGTTTGTTCAAGCTGCTTGATCTTCTGGCTTCGCGCAGGTTCTTTCACAGGCAAGTAACCATTAAAACAAAAACTCTGACCGTTAAGACCTGAAGCCATCAATGCAAGTATCAGAGAGTTGGGTCCTACCAGCGGAATCACATGCGCATTCATGCTTTGCGCTACCGCCACCAACTCCGCTCCCGGATCTGCAATTCCCGGACAGCCGCTCTCGCTCATCACACCCACTTTTAAACCATTATTCAACCATTGGCGTAGCGTATTTACGTCGGCACCTTGGTGTTTATCAATTTCCGAAAATTGCAGTTCGTCTATTATTATGGATGGTTGCACCAATTTTAAAAACCGGCGGGCAGTACGAGTATTCTCCACGAAATAGTGTTTTATTTCCGGCACACTTTCTATTGCTAATGAAGAAAGCGTTGATACCATTCCTTCAGCAATTGGAATCGGGATGAGATATAGAGTTCCTTTCTGCAACATAGTGCAGCTAAGTTAAAACAAGACGGCCTTTACATTTGCTTATGATTTTACCTCCACCATTTTATACCCGGACAGATGTGGGAAGCATAGCAAAAGAGCTGCTTGGAAAAGTTTTGGTTACAAATCTTGAAGAAAAACTAACCTCAGGAATTATTGTTGAAACAGAAGCTTATGCTGGTGTTTCTGATAAAGCTTCACATGCATTTGGAAACAGACGTACAAACCGCACAGAGATAATGTATGCGAACGGTGGTGTGGCTTATGTGTATTTGTGTTACGGCATTCATCATTTGTTCAATATTGTTACGAATACTGAAAATACTCCTCACGCAATTTTGATTCGCGGCATTGAGCCGCTTGAGGGAATTGAAACTATGTTGGCACGAAGAAAAAAAATCCAACTACAGCCCAACTTAACTGCTGGTCCTGGTGCGATGAGTATGGCATTGGGAATAGAAACACTGCACTCAGGTTTAGTGTTGCAAGGTCCCGAAATAGTTGTAGAAGACAGAGGTTTGACGGTTGCCCCTTCTGAAATCGTAGCAGCAAGCAGGGTAGGGGTGGCTTATGCGCAGGAAGACGCTTATCTTCCATTTCGGTTTTATATAAAAGGAAATAAGTTCGTGAGCAAAGGAAAGGGATTATAGATACGCGTAAATAGGAATAGTTAATTTAGGATGATTATAATCAGCATTTGATTTCAGGTACAGTTGTTTTGCGTAATTATGCAGTTTTTAAGCAAGTATGGCTATCATTTTATTTTTCATTGCCCATTGGTATCTCTCTCTTTTTTGTCAAACATTTTTCCAGCATAGGTATGCAGCACACGGAGCTTTTACAATGAGTAGAACGTGGGAAAAGGTGTTTTTTGTGCTGACATTTTTATTTCAGGGGTCTTCGTATTTGAGTACGCGCGCCTATGCTTTAATGCATCGTATGCACCATGCGTATGCCGATACCGATCGTGATCCGCATTCGCCTTCTTTTTCTAAGAATATTTTTGACATGATGTGGCAGACGTATAAAGTGTATGCCGGCATTTATGATGAGACCACCAAGATTGACCCCAAATTTTCCAAGAATGTTCCTGATTGGCGTTCCTTCGATCGCTTTGCCGGAAGCAACGTAGTGCGTGTGCTTTGGGTGGCTGTTTACGTGTGGATTTACGCAGCTTTTGCTACTTCGCCGTGGCTTTGGCTGTTGTTACCGATTCAGGTTTTTATGAGTCCGGTTCATGGCGCTGTTGTGAATTGGTTTGCTCACAAGTTCGGTTACAAGAATTTCAGAATGAAGAATACTGCGGAGAATCTACTTATAGTTGACTTTCTGATGCTCGGTGAGTCTTATCATAATAATCATCACAAACATCCGTCTTCTGTAAACTTTGGTTATCGCTGGCACGAGATTGACCCGATTTATCCGATTATTCTTTTGTTCAACAAACTTGGAATCATAAACGTTCCGAAACAAAAACCTGTTCCAATTGTGATCACGAGCGGCAAGGCAAACGAGCAACTGGTAGAAGAAGAAAGCTGGTAAGTCTGCCTCCCCGCCCCTCCTTTTTCTGCGGGATCTTTAAAGCCTCCCCCGACCCCTCCGAGGGAGGGGAGATGGAGAGTAAGTCCACACGATGCGAGATGGAGAGTGTGTCAGTCTTTCTCAGGAACTTTTTAAAAACATAAATTCTGCGGGGATCAGCGAAGTTTTTTCTGCGAGTATCTGCGGGAAACTTTCAATGCCTCCTCCCAACCCTTCCGAGGGGAGGTGAGGGAGTTTCTAATAACCAAGTAGTTTAAACACTCCGGAAGGCGCTCGCAGCCAATTGATGCGTTGCAAATTAATGCTGAAAGTTACTGCGTCGAGTATGCCAGTTTTTCCTGAAATGCTTTTGCGATAATCGGAAAAATCTTTGCTCATTACCAAGGGCACGTAAATATTTACCACATCGAAAATGTAGATTTCGAAACCTGCATCAAACAATATTTTGCTGCCACTCGGATTTAGCTTTCCTGCATCTGCAAATGTTGCAACATCTACAAACAAGCGTATCGGAAGTTTCTTCAATGGCAGATCGGTTTTTAGGTTGAGTGCTGCAAGCCAATTATCACTTCGTCCTAAAGGAGACGCGTACAATGGCGTTGGTATTTTCAACCCACCTTCACGCATCGAAATCTGGCGGATGCCGAAACCTTCACGTTCACTTCTTCCCATATAAGTGTCATCGTAGAGATAATCATTTACTCCGGTAAAAGTGCTGTTGAGATGATAGCGCGATGAAGAAAAAGCATCGTTGAAGCCAAAGTATTTCCCCCCAAAAACCCGCAGATGCAATGCCTTGTTTTTTGCGTGATAATTGATTTTCAGATTTCCTTCTACACTAAGTTTTATAAAATCTTCACCGCCATGCGCTTCGATAGCGTAGTTGAAAGGATTGAATGTGCGGTTGTTGGTGTGAGTGTAGCGAAGTAAGCCGTAGTAATTTTCTTGCTGTCCGATAGATGGTTTGTATAAACTATCACGCACATCGAGATTGAAATCAAAATCTTCTTCACTAATGACATAGCCTTTTAAAGCCAAACTTCTGGCAACAGGACTTGTTTTTGTTGGCTCTTTAAAGATGAAATTAAGCGAAGGTGCCATTTTGAAATAGCGCGCAAATAAAGGTTGTTGCACATTCACAAAGGTCTCGTTGTAGCTAAAACTTTTCGCATCAACCTGAATAAAAATCTCTTTAAAATTGTTTTTTGGATAAATGGAATAACTCACCGAACCTGCGCCGATGAAGCTTTTGCTTCTGAATCCATACATCGGAGCAATGGCATATTTCAGTTTTGTTTCCGGCCAGGTAAGATTGTGAAATAGTAAACCAGCTTCAAATCCATCGTACATATTGTAACCAACAGCGGGCATAATGAACATCTTTTGTTTGTTGCTGGTATTTGCTCCGATAAAGGGTTTTATTGCTAAACCCGAACGATGAAATAGTCCATGCCTACCATATTCATTGTTAGGCGTTCTGCCATCAAATATTTCGGGAGCCAGACCAACTTTTGTCCAGTCCGATGCAAACGGAAGATGCACTATTGTTGTGCCTGTGAAAGGAGCTGTTGTAGCAGTAATTAAAACACTGTCTTGGTGATAAGCGGAGATAATTGCAGGAAGTTTTAAGTTCGTTTTGTTCTTCAATTTTACTTGCAATGCGGTCTCTGCCGTTTTCACTTTCTTTATTGAAAAATCAATCAGCCGATCTGTTTTCAACGCCTCATCAAAAAACCAATCAATTAATTTTTCTGTGTGCTTTTGCATGATGGCTTTAAAATCTTCTGGGTAAGGATGCTTGTGTTTCCAGGTTGTGTAATAATCTTTCATCCCCGCTTCAAATTGTTCTTCGCCCATATAGACTTCAAGCCATTCGAGCAACGCGGCCGTTTTATAGTAAACATCCATTCCATAATTGATCTCATTAAAATTGTTGGATGTTTGCGCTATTGCCTGGTCGTTTCCCGATGCTGCAAGTTGGTGTATGACTGTGGTGAGATTTAGGTTTACCGATATGCTTCTGCGATTCACTTTTATTGGCTGGGTGGTGTCTGCGCGTTTTTTTGCTAATGCTTTCGTGGTTTTTTCTTCGTAAAAAGTATTGATCCCTTCATCCATCCATGCGTGGTCGCGTTCGTTGTTTGCCAGTATGCCGTAAAACCAATTGTGCCCGGCTTCATGAACGATGACCGCTTCGCTGCCTGCATTCACATCAATCACAGTAACGGTTGGATATTCCATTCCGCCGCCAGCTTTCATATCGCCTTGCACTGCTTTTATGGTTTTGTAAGGATAATCGCCTACCCAGTTGCCATAATATTGCACTGCATTTTTCAAATGCACATTTGCTTTCGACCATTGTTTTGCATGTGAAGGAAGAAATGCCGACCATGCTGTAACGATCTCCCTATTTCCAGGATTTGCGACTGTGTCTTTTCTCACTACCCAGCGTTTATCTGCAAACCATGCAAAGTCGTGAATGTTGTCTTCCGTAAAATGCAATGTCTTCATATCGTTACTACTTTCAGGAAAATTGGAAGTCGTTACAGTTTTCTTTTTTTGTCCATTCACTGTTTTTGTAGTGGCTAACTTTCTTACCGAATCTTTTTTTAGCGGAGCATTTGCAAGGCTGTCGAGCCAGTTTATTTCACTTTCGGTTTGCAGATTTCCGGTAGCCATCACCACATAGTTTTTTGGTAAAGTAATGCGCACGTCGTAGCTGCCAATCTCACTGTAAAATTCACCAAGATCTAAGTACGCCATTGGATGCCATCCTTTCTTGTCGTACACTGCGGGCTTAGGAAACCACTGCGATATAAAATAGGCCTGCTGGTTGTGCCCGAGCCGTGAGAATACTTTGGGAAGTTTTACACGAAAGGGAGTTGTGATGATAATTTTTCTACCAGGCGGAAGAGGACGAGGCAAGTCTATTCTTGCAATATCGGGTGTGCTTTCACCATAAAAATAATCTACATCATTGCCGTCAATAGAAAATTGCAGACTATCAATATAGCCACGTTCTGCTGGCGAGGCATAGTAAAAATCGGTCTTTCCGTTTCGGTATTGTTGCTCAGCAAATTGTGTATGATCGTGCGAGTATGCGTTGGGGTAAAGATGGATATAAATGTACCGCAGCGTGTCGGGAGAATTGTTTAAATAACTGATCTCTTCGTACCCGTGCAGCGTATGCTTTTTATCATCGAGTGTTACGTCAATTTTTGTATCAACGTGTTGCTGCCAATAGCTTTGTGCTTTCGATAAGGAAGTAACTAAAAGGAGAATGGCAGGGAGAACAATTCGCTTCATAATGCAATATAGTTGTATCGCCTAATGTAAAAAAGCTGCCCTTTTCAGGACAGCTTTCTTAAACTATGTGAGCAAGCATTTACTGTTTCAGGATTTTGTATGTTACTACATTGTTTACAGTTCTCGCTTTTATAAAGTAGATACCTGTTGGCACATCGGTTCCTGAAGCGTTTTTCCCATTCCAAACAAATTTCTTGTCTTCTTTTTTAGGCATAACTGTAAGTATCATCCTACCGGAAAGATCAAAGATCATAAGTTCTTGTACTGGTTTTATAAACTCAATAGTTATCTCAGAGGTGAACGGATTAGGGTAGCATTTAATAGTATTGTTTGCAATTTCGTGATCATCTACACTAGTACCGCCACCGCTACCGCCGCCAGGTCCGTTTGCATTCACACTTGCCATTACTGTGTCTCCATTTTCCAGAGCAAGGAAAGCAGTGTAATCACAGAGTACGCGATTGCGGATACTGGTGTCTATAATTTCATTAGTAAAGATGTTGTTGGTATTTTGAAAAGAGAGTTGTTCAATATAATGACGACTCCATGCCTGCATACTGTGGCTGGTATTGTAGCTTATGGTAGAAACATTCAATTGGGTTGAAACAACACCACTACCAGAAAGAAACTGCACACCCACATTTCCGGTGTTCATATTTCCAATGAATTTTCCTGTTTCAACATACGGAACAGAAGTGCTTAAAGTGCCATTACCACGAATGTCGTATTGCGCATAAGGAAATCCTCCTGTGATGGGCAATGTTATTGAGTACGCAGAAATGGTGTTACCAAGTTGCAGACTTACCTGTCGAAGAATATTCTTTATGTCAATGGTGTAGGTGCTGGTTGAAGTGTTGGTTGTGTACTTATAGTAGTTTCCTGATGAGGCAAGTGTTAGTTTGCTGTATAAAAGCTCATTGGCAAGAATAGAATTTGTGCCCGACCAACTTGAAAAGTTACTGTTGTTGATTACATGTATCTTATTGTGAAAGCCGCCAAGGTGCGCGTTAATGTGATTAAAAGTTGTGTCAGCAAGGGCTTGAGTCATAATAGAAGTATTGGAAGAAATTAGTACAACCTGAGTGTAGGCACCTGGCTTACTTGCAGCAAAAGAAAGAGCGGTTTTTAAAAGAGCTTCATACTGAAGTGCAGTATTTGTATTTACAGTAGCGGGCAAAGCGCTAAAGGCACCGTTTATGGCAGATGCCGTTGTTGGTGCCCAATTGGCTGAGGTCTTTTGAGTGGTACTGAAATTATCCGTGTAAAAAATATTGAACGAATCACTTTGATTGAAATTATTGAGAAGGTAGGACTGAACCGTACTTTTTACTTTCGCAAAATTGTTGATAGGGCCATTATTTGAATGGTCGAGAATGAATACTACATTTCTTGATTGTGCCTGTCCTAAAACATTTACAGGGTCTATCACCATCTGATATATTCCTGCATTATTTCCTGTTGCAAATGTGTTTAAGAGTACACCGTTGGTGAGCGATGTCTGGTAGTTGAGCGTTAGTCCGTTTTCATAAGCAGTAGAAGGTATTTGCAAGGTTGTTTCGGTGGCGGTGCTACCTATCACATAGTTGCTAAAGAATTGTTCGGTGAAGTAAGGTTGAGAATAGGTGTTGTCATTCTTTATTTTTAAAGTGAGGTTTTGTTTTGTGGTGGATGTATTAAGTATCTCGGTTGGAAGTTCAAAATTTACTTTGTTTGTAAGCCAATTGAATGGTACAGAATAAACAATTTTTACTTTTCTTGGATACTGCTTCGTGAGCGGGAAAACGTTGAGGCGATAGTTATTTGCGCCGGTTTTAATTAGTAGCGACGGGTCTCTTCTGCGTTTCACTATGTTTTCATATATCTGTATGGCTCTTCCCTTATCTATAATTGCGGCTTGTATTATGGTGGTAGCATCCAGCCAAAGCCATGAATTATGTATGAAACTGTTTGCAGGAAGTTCAAAGTCTAACACACTTTCAAGGGTGTCTGTATTGTTATAACTATTTTGACAGTGCATCTTAAATGTAAATTCCACTTCGGCATACACTCCTTTGGGAGTAATGAGTATTTCAGGCTCGGTAATATAGCCCTGAGTTTTTGCTTGCCAATTCATTTGTGGATTATTGATCCACAACCCAAAGTCTGCCCACGCACTGATAGATCCTATTAATGTCACCAAGAGAAGGAGTGCTTTTTTCATAAAATAGTTTTTGCAATAAATCTACAATTTACTTGTTAGCAGACATAGTGCTTCTGTCATAACTATTTCATTTTCCTATAAAGATGGAAGCTACTCTTAACCAATACACACCCACTTTCCAACAACTGGAGATCTCAGATTGAGAGATTGCCGGTAGATCTTTGCATTTGTGAAACACCTCATTTATTCTTTTCGTCTATTATACTTTGTATTACTGCACACACCTCATACTGCTCTCTTTTTTCATAATATTCAAGCCAGGTTTTTAGCGATTTTATGGGCATAGCTTCAAACATTTCTCTTACTTCTTTCGGCTGCATATCCGATACATCGAAAGAGATCACTTCTTTCCGTGTCCTCATTGTCGTTCCGCATTGAAATTTGGAAGGAAGGACGTTAATACTGTGCCAACGCACCGGTTTTCATAAGTTTTTTGGGAAAGAAATTTACTGCTGTGCCTTCGGGAACAATTCCCGCGCATTGGCAGCCTTCAACAACATCTTTCCGCCTAAATTTTTTCTATAAAGCACTACGCGACCATTGCATAAGTGGTTTTCAACGTTGGTTTCCCTCCATTTTTTACTATTTTGGAACCTCAATCATTTAACTCAGAAAAACTTAGCATTATGGCAAAGACCCTTTGCATTGATTGGGGAAACACTCTGGTAAAAGCTGCAATTTTTGACGGTGAAAACAAGATAGTGGAGGCGCAACAGTTGGAAGCCAAAAATGCTGTTGTTTCTTTGACACATATAATTGCAGCGCATCAGCCACAGGCAAGTATTCTTAGTAGTGTGTCCGGCAATGCAGCCGATATACAAATGCACCTTCGGGAGCAGGTTCCTCATTTTCTTAACCTGGATATGAATACTATGCTTCCGGTAATGAATGCTTACAGCACGCCCGAAACTTTGGGTACAGATCGTTTAGCTATTGCGGTAGGAGCGCAGGCTTCTTTCCCCGATAAAAATATACTCGCCATTAGCCTGGGCACTTGCGTTACTTACAATTTTGTGCAAAGAAACAGAGCCTTTCGGGGTGGCGCTATTTCGCCGGGTTTGCAAATGCGCCTGCGTGCTATGCACGAGGGTACGAACAAGCTGCCCGATGTGAAGCCAGAAGGTGAAGTTTTATTGCTTGGTTACGATACCGCTACTTGCATGAGAAGCGGAGCCATCTATGGTATGGCCTCGGAAATAGACGGCATGGTAAATGCTTTCGCAGAGCAATATCCCGACTTTAACGCAGTATTAACCGGGGGTGATGCACCATTATTGGCAAACAAACTTAAAACGAAGATATTTGCGGACCCAGACCTTTTGATGAAGGGCCTAAATCTAATTTTAAAACATAATGTGCCACAAATACGCTAAGCACTTTTTACTTCCCGTTGGTTTATTAATTACAGGATATTCCTCTTTCGCGCAAAGTTCAAACAGAGAAAACGCACCCTATTCCCGCTACGGCATTGGCGAGGTTAGAAACGGCAACAATACTATGCTGAAAGGCATGGGAAATATTTCGGCTGCTTACGCAAATGGCTACAATGTAAACACGGACAATCCTGCTTCTTATGCTTCGCTACGGCTTGTTACCTACGAGGCTGGGGCAGAAGGTGGCACAAGAACTATTATAGCAAACAACGA
>CALMWT010000022.1 GCA_937870855.1 uncultured Taibaiella sp. | reverse complement strand
GACGCCTCCCTTTCACGGAGGAATCACGGGTTCGAATCCCGTACGTGGTACAAAAAAATTAAAGCTCCTGCATCTCAGGGGCTTTTTTCTTGTCCTTCCAAATTAGTCTTACAATACTCGTTTATAAAAAACAAAACTGGCTGAACGTTTCGGTTCAGCCAGATTAAAAATTACTTTGTTTTCCTTACGGCTTGTCAACTTTAAAATATCCTCTCTGAATGTTTACGTATTGAGAAGTGTTTGGATTTTTTGCAAGGAAATAAAACAACCCTTTGATGTGTGTACTCTTATTTTCAAGAATCCGTATTTCTCCCAAACTTGTGAGGGTACTGGCATATATCTGATTAGGGTCCCTCATGTTTGTGGCGAAAGAAGCTGTATTGTCCGTATTACCATAAAATACGAAATAGGAGTTCCCTTCTTTGAGATTTTTTTGAAGAAGAATAGTACAAACCGAAGTGTCTCCTGAAAATTTCATTCCTGAAATCAACCAGGCTTTGTCATTTCCCGGAGCTTCCACCATTACAACATTGTCTGCTTTCCATCCTTCGCCATTCAATTCCAGACTCATAGGATCGGTACCGCCCCAGCCGAAAGTATTATCTATTCCGCCAACCGGATTTAGAGGATTCAACCCACCTGCATTTGTATTTGCAGAATAATCGCCGTTGCTACAACCTGCCAAACCTAAACCTGCGCTGGCTATAAAAAGCACTGAATATAAAAGCTTCTTCATAAGAATCTGTTCGTTGGATAAAGATAATAACCAGTCAATAAAATCAAAACATTTAACTAAGAAAGCCTAAGTCGTAGTTCATTCAGTAGATGTTGATCAACGGGGGATGGAGCATCAAGCATTACATCGCGTCCTGCATTGTTCTTCGGAAAAGCAATGAAATCACGAATACTTTCCTGTCCACCAAGCAGCGCACACAAACGATCGAAACCAAATGCTATGTCCCCATGCGGTGGGGCACCATAATCGAAAGCGCCAAGCAAAAATCCGAATTTCTCTTGTGCTTCTTCTTTATCCATTCCTAATGCAGCAAACATTTGCTCCTGCAAATCGCGTTGGTAAATTCGTATAGAACCACCTCCGATTTCAGTGCCATTTAAAACTATATCGTAAGCGTTCGCTTTTATCTCAGCATATCGCTCTCTGTTATTCATCATGGCTATGTGCTCTGGCTTTGGAGCGGTAAAAGGATGATGACGCGCCATCCATCGGTCCTCGTCTTCATCGTGCTCAAATAAAGGAAAATCAACCACCCAAAGCGGCTTATAAACATCTGGATTCCGTAAACCCAAACGTCCACCCATTTCCAATCTCAGTTCACTCATTGCCTTCCTCGTTCTACTTTCCTTTCCTGCCAGTAGAAGAATAAGGTTGCCAGCCTTTGCATTGCAAAACGTAGCAATAGTCTTAAGCTTTTCCTGATTAAAAAATTTATCTACACTGCTTTTGAATGTGCCATCTGGGTTGCATTTAATAAACAACAGACCCGTCATGCCTATTTGTGGACGTTTCACCCATTCGGTTAGTTCGTCTGTTTGTTTGCGCGTGTATTCGCTGGCATTTGCAACGGAAATTGCGAGTATTGTTTCAGCTTCATCCGTCACTTTAAAATCCACTCCGTTTAAAGCATCACAATGCACCGCATCATTCACTTTCAAATTGTGTATCGTCATTTCAAACCGTATGTCTGGTTTGTCGTTTCCGTAGTGCCACATGGCATCATCCCAGGGGATGCGGGGAAATGCCTCTATGATTTCAACTCCTTTAATTTCTCTAAATACATGCTTGAAAAGCCCTTCAAAAGTTTGCAACACATCTTCCTGCTCCACAAAACTCATTTCACAATCTATTTGTGTAAACTCAGGCTGACGATCTGCGCGAAGGTCTTCATCACGAAAGCATTTTACAATCTGATAATAACGATCGTAACCGCTAACCATCAATAGTTGTTTGAAAGTTTGCGGGCTTTGAGGAAGAGCGTAAAATTGTCCTTCGTTCATTCGGGAAGGAACAATAAAATCACGGGCACCTTCAGGAGTAGATTTGATAAGAAATGGTGTTTCAATATCCCAAAATCCTTGGATATCAAGATAATTGCGCACGGCTCTGTTCACCTTGTAACGCAGTTCAAGATTTCTTTTCAAAACAGGACGGCGCAGATCGAGAAAACGATATTTCATCCGCAATTCATCTCCGCCATCGGTGTCTTCTTCAATAGTAAAAGGTGGCACGGCTGCACCATTCATTATCGCAAAATCCTGCACTTCTATTTCGATATCGCCTGTTGGTAGTTTTGGATTTTTATTGCTTCTTTCTAACACTACTCCTTTCACTTGCACTACAAACTCCCTACCAAGTGGCGTTTCATTCAAACGGGTATTTAATGATTCATTGAACAGCAACTGCGTAATGCCATAGCGATCCCGAAGATCAACAAATGTGATGCTGCCAAATTTTCTCAGAGTTTGCACCCAACCGGCAAGGGTAACTTCCTGCCGTGCATTATCAATACGCAGTTCGCCGCAAGTATGTGAACGATACATAAACAATTTTTAAAAAACGCTGCAAGATAGTGAATAGTTGTTCGGATAAATTTTGAAACGCACTCCAAAAAGCATCATCGCAAAACAATAAACCAAATCGCAAAGCAGCATTTATTCTTTTCTTTGCTGATGACTAAAATTGGTCTTATTTCCGACACACATGGTTTTCTTGACGAGGCAGTTTTCAGGCATTTTGACCAGTGCAATGAAATATGGCACGCAGGTGATTTTGGTAGTCCAGACGTGATTGAAAAACTGCAATCTTTTAAACCATTAAAAGGTGTGTATGGAAATGTTGACAGCACTGATATCAGACTACAATTTCCTGAGAATCTTAGATTCAAATGTGAAGAGGTAGCCGTTTTCATAACTCATATTGGCGGATACCCCGGACGATATGAGCAGCGCATAAAAAATGAAATGTTGGCAGATCCACCCAGGCTTTTCATTTCCGGTCATTCGCATATTCTCAAAATTATCTTCGATGAAAAACTGAATTGCCTGCACATGAATCCCGGTGCAGCAGGGAAACATGGCTGGCATAAAATACGAACATTGATAAGATTTGATGTGGACGGAAACACGATGAAGAACTGCGAAGTAATAGAACTGGGAAAAAGATAATCCTTCGTGTCAAACAAGTTCGGAAGTGGCGGTGCTTGAGGCTTTCCTTTTCTCTTTTACTTTAGGTGCAATGCGTGGTTTTACCGGCGCTTTCACTTCATTGCCTTCTACATGCCAGTAACCCCAAAGTTTTTTCTCCGTTCCTTTTTTCAGATTCACATTTACTTTCTCTGCCAGATACCAACCCAAGAGGTAACCAAACTCCCGGTTGTCCGAATTGATCTTTGCGATAGCAAGCGCATCCATGCATTCTATTAGCGACTGGCGGAGTGTTGCTTTTATAGGTTTTTTTCTTGTTCTGAAATGACCTATCAACTCATCGCAGCAACCATCTAAAATTTCTGAAACAGTATTTTTCTGATCGTCGGGTGCATAAATTACCGAAGGCAGCACCTCCTTGAATGATTCGTACTTATCTACGTAGCGGAATTTTGAAAGGATGTCGAGAACGTCTTTGGAGACCACACTGCAATTTACATTTCATTTCAAAAAAACAGGCTACTGCAAGGCTTCAAATGCATATCGCGCCTCACTCCAAAACTCATCGAGCGCTACAATCCTCGGCTTTAAGAAACTGATAATGGAAGGCCAATCTTCGTTTTTGAAGACATTGACCTGCACAAGGGTTGTGTAAATTTTTGAAACTTCTCTTCCATCTTCGTCCGATTGCTTTTCCCATATCCATTCTTCGTGTAGCGCGTTTTGAAAAAGTCTTTTTAGGGTTGTAAACTGTTCGTAATAAAGTTCGCGCACAACTTTATCACGGTGGGAAATAATGATGGAAATAGTAGCAGTTTGCTGATTTACGTCCATCTTAAAACTGACATGTGAAATGCCCGTCTTATAATTGATCCAATTGATCTTCGCCCCCTCTGCCGATAGAACCGGCTGCATATAACGACCGAAAGTGGTCCAAAACTCTTGCTTCAATTGAGTGGCTTCATTGCGGGAATACATCGGGCAAAGGTAGACTCCACCCTATCCCCTTCCTCAACCAAAAAATCATCTTTTTTCTTGTAGATTTGCCGCCTGCAAAAAAACTAATTAGAACATGAGCGAGGCATTAGATATGATCATCGAAGATGCAACACAACAGATGAAGAAAGCGATCAGCCATCTTGAAAGCGAACTCGCTAAGATTCGTGCCGGAAAAGCAAATCCGGTAATTCTTGACGGCATTTATGTAGATTATTATGGCGCTCCCACTCCATTGCAGCAGGTAGCTAATGTAACCGTGGCCGATGCCCGCACCCTTTCCATTCAGCCCTGGGAAAAACAAATGCTTAGTCCAATCGAAAAAGCAATCATTGCTTCCAATATTGGTTTGAATCCTCAAAACGATGGCAATATTATTCGCTTGTTTCTTCCACCGCTTACAGAAGAACGCCGTAAAGAATTAGTGAAACGTGTGAATAATGAGGGTGAACATGCTAAAGTCGCCATTAGAAATATTCGGCGCGTAGCTATTGAAGACATTAAAAAAGAACAGAAGGACGGACTAAGCGAAGATGTGGCCAAAGATGGCGAAGCACACGTGCAAACTGTAACCGATAAGCATATTGCTATTATTGACCAGCACTGCAAAGACAAGGACAAGGAAATAATGACTATCTGATTTTTCAGCAGTCCATTACCACCCATAGTGGACTGTTTGCTTTATGCTACTGAAACATAGCCCCAATTTACAGCCCTGCCATTTTCATAATTTTTTTGTATTCCTTCTCTTTTACAGCTCCCACAGACAAACGACTTAAACGAACCAAATCCATTTCCTGCAATTCTTCCGTTGCTTTAATAGCTGCAAGCGGCACAGATTTCGGCAAGGCTTTCAGTGGTTTCATATCCACTACTACCCAATTCGGATCTTCCGTTGTGGGATCCTGATAAAATTCTTTTACTACTTCGGCAATACCCACAATTTCAAGTCCTTCGTTGCTGTGGTAAAACAAAACATGATCGCCTTTCTTCATTGCCTTGAGATTATTGCGTGCTGCATAGTTGCGAACGCCATCCCAATGCGTTTTACCATCTTTTACAAACTGCTGCCAACTGTATTTGAATGGTTCAGATTTTATAAGCCAATAGTTCATGCGTAAATGTTTGTTTAAATTTTAACCCTCACCTATCCCGCTGCAACAAATACTCCGCAAGTTCTTTTAAATGAGTTTTTCTTTTGCTTAATACTGCCACTTCTTCGAGACAATTAAACGCCGCCTGAGAGTATTGTTCGACTGCCTCCCGGCAGGCAATATCAGCCCCAGTGTCCGAGAACAATTGCAACATGGAAGCAACTTTTGTATCATCTTCCTTTTCCAGCCAACTGTATAATTCTTTCCGCTGTTCATCGTCCGCATTTTCCAAGGCTTTTAGTAAGAGGTAAGTTTTCTTGTTAGCCAGAATATCGCCGCCATTTTGTTTGCCTACTTTATCCGACGTTCCAAAGGCATCGAGATAATCGTCCTGCAATTGAAAAGCTATGCCGAGATTCCTCCCAAATTCATAAAGCTTATTGGCATTTCCTTCTGTTGAACCACCGAGCAATGCACCCATTTTCAAACTACAAGCCAGTAGCACCGAAGTCTTCAGTGTAATCATCTGAATATACTCTTCTATCTTTACATCGCTGCGGGTTTCATAATCCATATCGAGTTGCTGACCCTCGCAGACTTCAATAGATGTTTTGTTGAACAAATGCAATATCTGTGGCAGCGACTTTTTGATGTTTGCTAATTGGTCGTAAGCATAAATGCTCATCACATCACCGCAAAGAATTCCTGCTGTAAGTCCGTTGCGTTCGTGCAAAGTTTGCTTTCCCCGGCGCAAGGGAGCTTTATCCATAATGTCATCATGAATGAGTGTGAAATTGTGAAACAACTCTATTCCAGTTGCAGCATGCCAGGCATCTGTTGTGATCTCCTCAAATAATTCATTGGCCATAAGGCAAAGAACGGGACGCACCCGCTTGCCCCCGATGGTGAGAAAATAACGACATGGTTCGTATAAACTGGCAGGCTGATGAGGAAAGGGTAATGAAGAAGAAAACCTGTCTTCAAACAATTGTACAAGCTCGGTAAATGAGTGCATGTCGCAAAGGTAATTTTGTAGGTTTATTTTGTTCTGTATTGTTTCCCGCAGAAACTCGCAGACTTCTGTAATTGATGATGCAGAAACTCGCAGAGTCTGCGATTTCTGCGATACGAATCAGCGTAGCTCTGCGGGAAAAAACAAGTTACTCGCAAAAATTATTCACGTCTTTTGGTTCGCTTGTCCTTAACTTTTTGTTCTTTCCTTTTCTTGGTTTCTCTTTCTTGCTGGGGCAATTCGACAAGCACATAATCAATTTGTCTTTTTTCAAGGTTAGCAGCAGCTACACGCACTTTTACTTTATCGCCCATACGAAAACGGACTCCGGTATTTCGTCCAACAAGCGCATATTCCCGCTCTACCAATTCAAAGTCGTCATATTGAGCAATGTCTGCGATACCTACCATTCCCTCGCACTTATGCTCTACGGTTTCTGCCCAAAAACCAAATGCTGCTGTGCCACTCACAATTGCATCGAACTCTTCACCCACATATTGCTGCAGAAACTCGACTTGCTTGTATTTATTTGCTGCTCGCTCCGAATCCATTGCTTTTCGTTCCATATCGCTGCAATGCCGACATTGCTGCTCCATGTGTTTCACCGGCTTTATTTCTTTATTCAAACATTCATACAACACCCGATGAACT
>CALMWT010000021.1 GCA_937870855.1 uncultured Taibaiella sp. | reverse complement strand
CCCCCGCCGAAGGAGGGGGAATGCCCACAGGATTTCTATTGACGAGATCATTTCCATTATTGGTTTGGAATCTTCGGCAGATAAGCCAATAGCAGATTATTCTTCGGGCATGAAGCAACGTGTAAAGCTGGCGCAAGCTATATTTTCTGATACACCAGTTTTGCTACTGGATGAACCTTGCACCAACCTTGATAATGCAGGCGTAGAGCAATATCGTAAGTGGATAGAGCAATACACGAAAGATCGTTTAGTGATTGTTGCATCGAATGATGTGAGGGAGTATTTTTTTTGTGAGGAGCGGATTGAGTTGGAAGGGTATAAGTAGATTCCACAACATTTGTTAGAACAAATTTGTCTAACTTGAATCCACAAAATGACTACCTCATGAAAAATTTTATTTTGATAATCCTATGCGTCCTTGTTTCTAAAACTTCTTTTTCACAATCTTCTTGGGTTTGGGCGAATTCGGCAAATGGAGGGAGTCAGCCTGGGCTAGGTGCTAGTACGGCGTATCACGGGAAGCCTACTGTTTTAGACGGAGGTGGCAACATTTATATAACAGGTGGATTTATACAGAATTTGAATTTTGGAGGAACGATGACCTTAACTGGCTCTACGCCTGAAAGCTTTTTTCTTGCAAAATACGCGCCATCTGGCGCATTGATATGGGCAAACACTGCTACAACAAATAGCAATAACACAAGAGGTGCAGCAGTTACCATAGATACCGCAGGGCATATTGTAGTAGTTGGGACTACCACAGCAGACACATTGACTTTTGGAAGCTACACTATAACTCGGCCTCAATCTTCTTTGAGTGGATCTTATATGGGCTTCATTGTGAAATATAGCCCTACCGGAACTGTATTAATGGCTTCGATTGTCTCTTCTAATACTCGCCCCTTTGCTGTTGATAACGACTTAGACGGTAATCTGTATATCGCAGGAAGCTATTTCAACGCTCCGACTTTAGGAACCTTTACATTACCAAATGCAACTTTGGGCGATGTTTTCATAGCAAAATACAATCCCGCTGGCATAGTTCAATGGGTGACCACAGGTGGAAGTGCTGGTTACGATTTATTGACCGACATGGTTGTAAATAACAATGGAGAAGCATTTATACTTGGCAAGTACAACGGTACCATGACAATTGGCGGAAATACTCTTCCTAATTCAGGTCTGAATATGTTTTTAGCAAAGATCAGCAGTTCAGGTAGTCTTCAATGGATTAGTTCTCCGACACCGTCAACAAGTATGGTTGTAGCCCCAAACCATCTTGCAAGTGATCCTATTGGTAATCTTTATGTTTCTGGACATTTTTATGACGGCGCAACTCCGTTGCTTACGTTTGGTAGTAATGTTTCAGTATCTTATGACCCTGCGTGGTGGGGAGATCCAAATAGCTTTATTGTAAAGTATAATGCTAACGGTGTGGCGCTATGGGCATCATCTGTCGCGGGACAAAACAGAGCGCATAGTTCTGCTCCCGATCCCTCCGGCATCGTCTATGTTTCTGGAAATTTCCAAAACGACACAATTTGGTTTGGTAGCAATTTCCTAGTCAAGTCACCATTAAATCAACCACTTAATAAATCTGATGGGTATGTAGCCAAGTACGATACCTCAGGTAATTTTCTTAGCGCACTCTCAACAACCGGATATAGCTCGGTAACACACGCTTGGACGCTTCTTTCAGACAATGTTGGCGGCTTTTACGCGGCTGGAACCTATGCTGGTGTCTCAGGCAGTTCTGCCATAGCAATCAGCTTAGGTAATCAAAATTTACCAAACGGTACGGGTCTTTTTGTAGCGCGTTATGGAGTTTGCACAACGCCACCACCACAACCAGGATCAATTACAGGACTTTCAACGCTATGTTCCGGTAAATCGTACACTTATTCTATTCCGGCTGTAACCGGTGCTGCATTCTATACGTGGTCATTGCCATCAGGATGGATAGGGGCGAGCACTTCTAACGCTATAACAGCGGTTGCTGCTTCTAATGGCAACATTACAGTTGCCGCTAATAATACCTGCGGTGGTAGTGTAGCAGCTACGAAAGCTGTAGTTGTAAATCCTACACCAAACCCTGTAATTACACAGTCAGGCTTACAACTCAGCACTCCAGCGGGACAAGGTAGCTATCAATGGTATCTGAATAATTTTCCGATTACCAGCGCGACTTTCAATACGCATCTGGTAACGGCTAATGGAGCATATTATGTAAGAGTGACGAATTCCACAGGCTGTTTTGATACTTCGAACACTATCATGGTAACACAAGTCAATGTTAAGGATGCTATCCTTTCGGAATTAGCTGTTTATCCCCAACCAAACAATGGTCACTTTTCAATTCGATTGAAAAACGGTTTAAGAACAACAGACATAAGGTTGACTAATCTATACGGAGCCGAAGTAGAAAAGCGAATAATTATCAATGGCGATACAGTGGAAGTAGAGCTACTAAACAAGGTTGCTGGTTTGTATTTCCTGTCGGTTTATACAGCCAGCAATCAATTTGTAACGAAAATATTAGTGGAATAAAATACTTTCAACCCCTTACTTTATATACCCCAATATCTTCAACATACTTTGGGGTGTTTGTTCTTTAGCATATAGCCAATCTTCCAGTTCCCCCTCTTTATTGTATTCAACTACCACATGCTTGGGCGATGGAATCATGCAATGTTTAATGCCGCCATAGCCGGCTAACTGATCCTGATAAGCGCCGGTGTGAAAGAAGCCAATGTACAAAGGTTCAGCGCCTTTTTCTCTGTCGAGTTTGGGAAGAAACACGGCGTTAATATGTTCTTCGGAAGTATAAAAGTCATGGCTATC
>CALMWT010000020.1 GCA_937870855.1 uncultured Taibaiella sp. | reverse complement strand
CTGCACCATACAGCAAGTGAACCAGTGGGGTTTCCGATAGCTCTTGTCATTACGATGATGGAGAAAATAATAGGAATTGTAATAGGGAACATCATGGCTTGTGCATCTTGGGGGTCTTCGTTTACGGCGCTTCCAACGGCGGCGAAGAGGGAGGCATAGAAGAGATAACCGAAGATGAAATAAAATAGAAATGCGCCGATGAGGAGAGGTATGTTGATTTGGGAGGTGATGTCGTTCATGATGTTTGCGACAGCTATGCTTTTTGTTTGTTGTTGGGCTTCCGCTACTTGCTGCATTTGCTCGCCTGAAAGTGTAGCACCAAACACCAATGAAGCGGCTATTGAGAGTGTGATCCAGATTAGAAATTGTGTGAGACCTACTGCACCTATGCCAATGATCTTTCCCATCATTAATTGAAATGGTTTTACGGAAGAGACCATTACTTCTGCTACCCTGCTCACTTTTTCTTCCATAATTCCGCGCATTACCATAGTGCCGTAAATGAACATGAGGATGTAAATAAGAAAGCCGGAAACGTAACCAATGGAGGAGGATATGGCAGCGTTTGCTGTTTGGTTTTCCTCATCTTCGCCCACTATTTTTTGACTTACGGAAATCTCATTTGTCTTGATAGCCGCAAGTTTTGCGGTGTCTATGTTTGCACGAATCATTCTTTCCTGTTCGAGCACGTCATTGAGATCATCATCTACCTGAGCCTGAGAAAAAATACCGAGTTGCTTATCGGAAATATAATGCACTCCTTTAGGGTTGTTCACATCAATATCGGGGATGAATAGAACGCCATTGTAAGAATTGACAGGGCTTTTCATTGCAAAAGAATCATAAATCATCTTTGGCACTGTGGTGTATTTTATGTTGTCATTGCTTTTAAGTTTTTGCAAGAACAATCCGCTTTCATCATACACACCAATGTGCAGTTCTTCACTGTTGCTGTTAGAAAAATAGGCTGTAGCGCCAATGAGGGCAATAAAGAAAACAGGCGTGAGAATCGTAGAAAGAATAAAAGTCTTGTTACGAATCCGGGTTATGTATTCTCTTTTTATGATGAGGAAGATTTTGTTCATGTAGTTGTCTGTTGATGGTTGTTAGTTGTGAGTGGAGGAGTGAGGGTGGTCAGTAGGTTTTTTCAAATTGACGCGATGCGGGCGTTGCTTCAACCAGCTTAATAAAAATATCATTGAGAGAAGGCAGCACCTCGTTGAAAGAAACAATTGGCAATTGTTGTCTGATCAGAAATTCAAGCACTTCATTTGCATTGTGGCCGTCCTTTATTTTGAAATGATATTTCGAGCCTTTGTTTAGAATGATCTCATAAATGGAGGTATCGGCTGGCAGCGTTGACGAAGCACCTAATTCTATGCTGAACACGTTCTCTTTGTACGTTTGCCTGATATTATTTACACTGCCATCCAATAGTTTTTGACCCTTATTTACAAGCACAATATGATCGCATATTTCTTCCACCTGCTCCATGCGGTGGGTAGAAAAAATAATGGTGCTACCACTTTTTGCAAGACGAAAAATTTCATCCTTTATCACATTTGCATTTACAGGATCAAGACCGCTGAATGGCTCATCGAGAATGATAAGTTTGGGTTCGTGCAACACGGTAATAATGAACTGAAGTTTTTGATGCATCCCCTTGCTCAAATCTTCCACTTTTTTGTTCCACCAGGTATTCATCTCCAGTTTGCCAAACCAGTAACGTACCTTTTCTACCGCCTGCGAATAAGTTAAACCTTTCAGTTGGGCAAAGTATAGCGCCTGCTCCCCGATTTTCATTTTCTTATAAAGCCCTTTTTCCTCAGGCATATAGCCAATCAACGATACATCTTTCGACGGATCAAATTTTCGTCCTTCCAACAATACCTCTCCACTATCTTCATAAAATATACCGGTAATGATGCGAAGCAAGGTTGTTTTCCCCGCGCCATTGGGTCCAAGCAATCCGAAAATACTACCCCGCTCTATTACAAAACTTATATCGTCAACCGCCTTTTGGTTAGCAAAATGTTTTTTGATGTTTCTTAATTCGAGCAAGTGCATTATGTGGATCTATTTTGTGAAAGTCTGCTGCAAATTAAGAGATAACCACTTAGAATACTATCGGGTAAAAAAGGTTATTTATTTATGACAGGATGAAAAAAAAAGTCCGTCCATATTAAGATCAGGTAAAGATGCCAACTATAAAATCATTTCTTACTATCTTTCGGCTCAGAATTTATAACCACACAAATTTGACCCTTTTCAATGGCAGCCAATGCAATTACATTCACAGAGAAAATTGTTATTGAGAGGACAAAAGAGCAGGTTTGGGATTATACTCAAAACTCTGATCTGATAACCGAGTGGGATAAAACTGTTTTGGAAGCAACCACTTTAGAGCAATCGCCCAAAACGGTGAAATTGAAGATGAAGGAAAATGTTTCTATCACTTACGTTTACAAACTTGAAAATCGTCCCAACAAATTTTCACTCACCTACCGCAAGGTGGAATCTTCCGTAATAGAACATGGTGGAATTACAGGCACCTTTGAAGAAAGGAGCGGCACAACGCTTTGGATACAGACCTGTACTATGGTTTTTAAGAGAGGGTTATTTATGGGTTTGCGTCTTCCCTACTATCGCTGGAAATATGGACTGCAAATAAGAAAGGCAATGCAAAATGCAAAAGAAATTTTGGAAAATATGCCTGTAGAGCAACCGGAGCAGGGGGATGTAAAAATTACTACAGAGCCTGTGTCGTACACCGAGCCGGAATAAAAATTGTCTGAATTGGGATTGTCTGAATTGAGATTTAGGAGATTAAAAGATTAACAGGATTTTCTTTGCGGCTTTGCGACTTCGCGTGAAACTGTCTGAACCGGGTTGACGGAATTAAAGAATTACCGGAATTATTCTCTGTACCTCTTTTCCTTGTGTGCCCTGTGTGAAAATCGTCTGAACGTGACTTCTTTGCGGCTTTGCGACTTCGCGTGAAATAATTGTCTGAACCAAGATTGACGGAATTATAGAATTAACGGAATTATACGCTGTGCCTATTTTCCATTATGTGGTTTGTGCCACCATTTCCGCACATCGCTCTCCATCAATAGCGGCAGAAACAATACCGCCTGCATAGCCTGCACCTTCAGCACATGGATACAAACCTTTGATTTTAGGATGTTGCAGGGTTTCCTTATCGCGTGGAATCCGAACGGGAGAACTGGTGCGACTTTCGGTTGCTACCAACACTGCTTCGTTGGTAAAATATCCTTTCATTTTTTTACCAAAATCTGTCATAGCATGTTGTAATGCAGCGCTAACTTCTTGGGGTAAAACTTCATAAAGAGATGCAGTTGCAATGCCGGGTAAATAAGAACAATCAGGTAATGAAGAAGAAACTTTTTTGTTGACAAAATCAACCATCCGTTGTGCTGGAGCTACCAAATTTCCACCACCCACTTTATATGCTTTTTGTTCCACCATTTGCTGATAGTGCATACCTGCAAGATTGCCTTCAAAACCATATTGCGCAAAGTCCTTTTCATCAACAGCAACCACAGTCCCTGAATTGGCGTAGGGATTATTTCGTTTACTCGGCGACCAGCCGTTCACAACAATTTCCCCAGATGCAGTAGCAGCAGGAGCAATTATTCCGCCAGGGCACATACAAAATGAAAACACACCACGACCAAATTTTTGCGTAACTAAAGAATAAGATGCAGGCGGTAAATGTTCACTTCTAGCGCATGAGGCTGGGGGAAGGCAATATCGTATGCTATCAATGAGCGACTGCGGATGTTCAATCCTTACACCGAGGGCAAAAGGTTTTGCTTCGATTTGAATTTTCTTTTCCTCCAGCAATGTAAAAATATCTCTTGCAGAATGACCCGTTGCAAGAATCAAAGAAGAGCAAACAATTGTATTTCCATCCTGCGTTCCGATGCCTTTTATAGAATCATCTGTAAGCAAAATGTCCGTAAGCTTTGTGTTGAATAAAACTTCTCCGCCACATTCTTCTATCTGCTCACGCATAGCCGTAATAATATGCGGCAACTTGTTGGTGCCTATATGCGGATGAGCGTCGTATAAAATTTTTGGATCGGCACCAAAGTGAACAAACAGTTGGAGAATACGTTTTACATCTCCGCGTTTGGTGGGTCGGGTATAAAGTTTGCCATCGGTGTATGTTCCTGCACCACCTTCGCCAAAACAATAATTGCTTTCAGGATTTACAATACCTTCTTTGTTCATTGCTGCAAGATCGCGACGGCGACTACGAACATCCTTACCACGCTCAACGATGATTGGTTTGATACCAAGCGAAATCAATCGCAAAGCTGCAAACAAACCCGCTGGCCCCGCACCTACAATTACTACATGTGGTGTACTGGAAACATTCTTGAGTTGGGGGTCGAAAGGCTGTTCTTCCTTTACCGGTTCATCTATAAATACGGTGAGTTGTAAAATAATTTTAGGCTGGCGACTACGCGCATCAATAGAACGCTTTTCAACTTTGTAACCAGAAATTCTCTTTGGTGCAATGCCCAGTTCTGCGGCAATATTTGTTTTTAGGGAAGCTTCATCTGCTGCTTGTTCAGGCAAGATGGAGAGCGTTAGATTTTTGATCATTGTCTGAACCGGGATTATTTCTGAACTAAGATTTTCAGGATTGATAGATTACCATGAATCCTGTTGATCCTGTTAATCTTTTAATCATGGTTCTGATTTTTTCTAATCCTGGTTCGAACTATATGCTGCTTTCACTTTATCCAAATGATTGATAAACTTCTGGATATTCGGATCGTAAGAGTAACCTTCTTCTACGAGTTTATTTCCATTTTCATCAACGAAAAAATAAAACGGCTGCGAGTTTGAATTAAACTTTGAAGCCTGCAAATGTTCATTCCAATCGCCTAAAGTTGTAATCTCTGAATTCAATTCTTTAGAAAAAAATTGTTCCTCTTTGGGCAGTTCAATTTTATCGTAATCGCAATACAGCGAGGCAATCACAAAATCTTCTTTCAACCGTTTCATAACTTCAGGCTGACTCCAAACCTGACTTTCCATTTTGCGGCAGTTCACACAATTAATTCCCGTAAAATCGAGCATCACAGGTTTCTTCAAAATTTTTGCGGCATTCAATGCTTCTTCATAATCGAAGTAAGTTACAAGTCCTGATTGCACCACAACCGGCGGCTCGTATATCTTCATTTCCTTCGCATACTTTTGCGGCGCTAAAGCGCCATTATCAGCGCCATGTCCTACTCCTGCATTACTGCCACTTCCACCATTACTCACCACATAATCCTGCGTACCCATCGGCGGCAAAAACTGACTCATACCATTTAGCGGAGCGCCCCACATACCAGGGAGTAAATACACTGCAAAGGAAAAGCAAGTAATAGCGATAAATAGTTTACCTATTGAAACATACTCCTGTCCATAGATGTTTTTAGGAGACGCATCGTCGTGTGAAAGTTTCAATCTTCCAAGAAGGTAAAACCCAATCATTACAGACAACACAATCCAAATGGCAATAAAAATTTCTCTGTCCACCAAACGCCAGCCTTGTGCAAGATCAGCGTTCGACAAAAATTTAAGCGCAAGCATCAACTCCAGAAAACCTAAAACAACTTTTACCTGATTGAGCCAACCACCCGAAGTTGCCATCTTATTAAGCAAACCCGGAAAGACTGCAAACAACGCAAAAGGCAATGCAAGTCCTACAGAAAAACCAAACATGCCCAGCATAGGCCCTGCCACACCACCCTGCCCTGCGAGTACCAATAAAGGTCCTACAATAGGACCGGTACATGAAAACGAAACAATGACAAGCGTGAGTGCCATAAAGAAGATACCGGAAAAACTTCCGATGCCTGCTTTGCTATCGGTTTTGCTTGTCCACGATGAAGGAAGTGTGATCTCGAATGCACCAAGAAATGAAATTCCAAAAACAACAAAAATGATGAAGAAGAAAAGATTGGCGATCCAGTTGGTAGAGAGATTGTTGAGCGCGTTGGCACCGAACAAAACTGAAATCAATACGCCGAGAATTGTAAAAATCAGAATGATGGACAATGAATACCACACCGCATTTTTTATACCCTCCGCTCTTGATTTGCTGCGCTTAGTGAAAAAACTTACCGTAATCGGAATCATTGAATAAACACAGGGTGTTATTACCGCAGCAATGCCACCACCGAGCGCCATAAAAAACAACCAAACCAATCCGCGCTGTTTCTGTTTGGGGTTGTTCCCTTTGTCAAGATCATCTTTTGGAATATCGGTTGTCACCAATTTGGGCGTATCTGTCACTAATGCTTTTGCTAATAAAGTATCAGCCGCTACCGTATCGAAAACAGGATCATTTATTTCGAACTTGAAAGACTTTGACTTTGCTGGAAGACATTGCTTTTCATCACAAACCTGGTACCTATGTTTCCCCTTAACTACTGTGTTTGCTTTTACGCTAACCGATTGAACATACTCCACTTTGTCAGTGAAAAAAGTTACAATTCCTTCCGCTCCGTCGTATTCCCCTGTAAATTTATTTGCTCCTATTTCCTTTACTTTTCCAACCAGTTTTATGTTTGGATTTTTATCGAAAGAAAATTCTGGAGGGAGTAGTGTGATGTCTTCACCAGGTTTCAGCGACCAGATATGCCAGTGTTCTTTCAGTTGTAATTTAAATGCCAGATCGAAGGTGGAATCGTTTTTCTTCCGCACTTCATACTTCCAGGTGGTAGGATCTTGTATGATTTGCGCATGAAGTGAGGCGGAAAATGAAACGGCAATTAATAAGAGGAGCGATCTGATAATTTGAAACATTTTGTTTGGAGGCTTGTTCTTTTATAAAGAAAGTTGAGGGCGTATTTAGGTTGGTTGTTGACGCGGTCTGCGTTCAACTTTATGTTTTCCTTAGTCCTTCACCACAAACTCAAAATTCTTTTTCTTCGGAGGAAGACACATTTTATCATTGCAAACCTGGTATTCATGTTCCCCAGAAATGGAGACACCTGGACGTGCTTTTACTACCTGCACAAAATCTGCCTTTGCTTCGTAATAATTGATTGGATTGTCAATTCCTTCCATACGCTCTGTTTTTAGTTTGCCACGCTCAGAAACTTTACCCACGAATTTTATGGTTCCGTTTTTTTTGAACTTGAAGGACGGAGGAATCAGAAATTCATCGCCTGCATTTTGCGAGAAAATATGCCAGCCCTCTTTCAATTCTACATGAAAAATTAATTCGTATTCATTGGTGCCTTTCTTCTTTACATGATAGCTCCAACTTGTAGGATCGGAAATGCCTTGCGCATGGGAGTAGGCAATAGGCAATATGCAGTAGGCAGCAAGCAATAACCAGTAAGAGGTAAGCGGTAAGCGGTAAGCAGCAATAATTGAGAAAAAATTCTTCATCTTTAGTTCATTTGTGTGAATGCCTGAAGGATTTGCCGTCCATCAATATTGTTTAATGAATCACTGGCGGCTCTTTCAGGATGAGGCATCATTCCAAAAACATTTCTACCTGCATTGCATATTCCGGCAATATTGCTTGTAGAACCGTTTGGATTTGCGTCTATGTGAACTTCCCCATTTTCATCGCAATAACGAAATACGATCTGATTGTTATTCTTCAATTCCTCCATTGTTTTTGCATTGGCAAAATATCGTCCTTCACCATGCGCCACCGGTATTTTCAACACTTTGTCTGAAACAGCTTTGCCAATCAGATTTTCAGTGTTCTCACTTTTTATGTGGATGTTTTTACAAACAAACTTCTGATGATCGTTCTGAAGCAAAACTCCGGGCAGCAAACCACTTTCGCAAAGAATTTGAAAGCCATTACACACCCCCAAAACCTTTCCTCCTTCATTTGCAAAGTTTACCAC
>CALMWT010000019.1 GCA_937870855.1 uncultured Taibaiella sp. | reverse complement strand
CACCTTCACAAACGCTGCATCACTCCACGGCCATCCTGAACCGGGATCTTTATACACCGCATTTGAAGCCGTGAGCTGGTTTAATGCAACCGGATATTTGAAAGTGCGATCATTTCCATAATTCAATCCTGTAAAACTATTTTTCAGGTATTGATAGTGATGTGACTGATTCCATCCGTCCGAGCCGTTTGCGAGATAAATAAATGAACTGTGCGACCACTGAAAATTGCCATTCACTGCGCTATCGAAAGAAGTACGCCAGTAATAAACAGTGCTGTCGAGATAGGAAATTGTGGGTGTCCATTTTATTACGCCGCCTCTGCTGGTTATCGTAGTTTGCTGTTTCAGTGGACTATTAAAAAGTTCGGTAGTATCTATCTCTAATCTGTAGCGTCCGGTATTTCTGAAGGGATTAAGCGTTGAAGCTTTGAGCGTTACTGAAGGTTTATGAACAATAGAAAATTCTTTAGGATAAACCGGCACAAGATTGTCTGAATAGATAAACAAATCCAAAGTGCCTACATTATTTGCTTCACTGGTTTCATCATACTTGTTGTTGTCGTCAATAGTTACCCGATATTTGTTCAGCCCAATATCTGCCAGCTTGTTGATACCTACATTGAAGGCAACTGTATCGGAGAAAAGTAAATTGACGAGTTGAAGTGTTTTTATAAGTGTGCTCGTTCCTGCGGGATTAATATGCTCTACTTTCAAACTCACAGTATCTTTTATGGCTTTTCCCAGATTGAATGCAGTGACGCGAAGCAAAAAAGAATCCATCGTATTGGTAACATTTGCCGGAATACTTGAAAGACGGTTGGAAGCAATGTGATAATCGGGTTTTGGAACGCCATAAACACTTAGTGCAGGATCGCCTTGTAAAATCAAACTTTCAATTTGATAGTATGTTGACTCTGATGGATTATTTTTTCTCATGCTGTCATAAGCGTAAAACTGGTGCTTGCCGATGGTGGTTCCATAATTAATGCGGGAAATACTATTGTAGAAAGTTGGTAAATATAAACGATGAAATTCCTGGTACTGTAAATTGTTGCTGGCTAAAATGCTGATAGATCCGCCAATATTTGTCAACAGATGCCTTTCGCTCAAAGTTCTTAAAGTAGAAGTGAGGTTGAATATCTGAGCCACATCGCAACCAAGCGCTATGAAGTGAGGAAACCTTGCGGTAGTGGTATATGTTTCCGGGTCTTTCAAACTAAAGTCAAACCCATTTGAAGAAGCATGACCATTGAATGAAACCAGCGATAATCCATTGTTTACAAGGCTGTCTATAGCTTTGCTGTTGACAATGTCAATAGGATTTGTCGTGCCTTTGCCGATAGTAGTTATGTTGCCTCCAAAAGCGGTATCTCGTAAAACCGCCGCAGCTTCGTTTAGGGTTCCTAACAGATAACTTTGTTGGGAAGCATTAACTCCTCCTCCCATGTGCAAAGCCAGTTTCTTCCATAGTTCAGTTTCATGGGTGGGTAAGGTTGCTGATGTTAATTCACTTTCATAAGCTTTTACTTTTTCAAGGTAGTTGCCAATCTCCTGGGGTGCCCATGCAGAGAACCTTCCAACTGCAATTGCCTGAAGTCTGTTCGGTAAAAAGTTCACAAAATTGTTATCAGAACCTGGGTCCCCATAAGTCGGTACGATAGCGGCATAAGAATAGGCAGAAGTGTTTCTCTGATAAGTGCGGTATTTATGATAAAGCAAACCTTTGCCAATGAAAAACGCATATTCAGGTTTCACCGAAAAATTGTCGTAGGCATACTTCAAAAATCTTTTTACAGCGAGCGGGTGTATGTCCTGCCCGTAGCCAAATTGGTCGTACAACTCTCTAACATCTACCACAATAGCATTATAGCCACCTCCCGCTGCGGATGCACGATAATTCTTGTATTCAGTAACATAGTTTCGTCCGTTTGTTGTAGCATCGTAGCTGGAATGGGAAAGGATAATATAATTTCCCTGATTAGCAGCGTTGCCATAATTTTTGAAAGTGAAGGGTGAAACCTGCGGCACATTTACAATGATGCTACTTCCTTCAGAATAAAGAAAAAAGACTCGTTCTGTAAAAGAAGCATCAACATTATACCGAACTTTTCCGGCAACACTCAAGTCGCCTGCATACCATTTTCTGTTGGTGAGATCATAGAGTTTTGGCGCATTGCTTCCCGTAGAAAAATTACTGAATTCCATGTACTGCGATGTGGAACTTGCTGGCAAACCAAAAGCAAAAGAACTTATATTATTCAGGTTAAAATCGCGAGGGTATTGTATTTCAATATAGGATACGCCGTATTCATTGGAATTTGTTCCTTGGGTGGTTGCCACAAACTGAATGTTATTGTTTGCTGCTATCAGAGACGAAGGGACAGAGACATTGAAATGCTGGGTTGCATCTACCGGCAGTGCAGAATCTGCAATTTGCTGGTTGTTTAAAAGCACTTTTATCTGATCAGTAGCATAGTAATAAGAACTGCGAATCACCGAGCTATTGAATGTAGCATTTACGGGAGCAGCCACAACATTTGGTGTGCTTAAAGAATAAGTGAGCGGTGTATTAATATTTACAAGCGTATCTACATAGCCTTCTCCATTATCGAAATAGGAAGCAGGTATATGCTGACCATCAACAACGTTATTTCCCTGGCTAAAATTCCTCAGAAAATAATTGCCTGTTGTGGCAAGACAAAAACTAAGCGGCGCAGGTGGTGTTCCCGGAATATTATTTGGAGTTTGTGCGTATCGAAGATGATTGCTTTGATTATCGTAAGTGAGGAAATAAACCGCTGTGTCTGCAAACAAACTGATTCGATCGTTCGGCTGAAATCGTGGATTTTCATACAGAAGTTTGTCAAGCTTTCCATCCTGTTTTGTTCCGTAAAACTCTATGTAATCGGTGCTGCCGAAAGTGCTGTTCGTTGTTGTATAAACAGGCACCTCTTGTCCGTCTCTGTAAAGAATAAAGTTTGCGCCATTCACACTTGAAGGCATCCCCTGCAGAGCCGACAATGTAATTCTGTAAATGCCTTCCCTGCCTACTTTTATCTTCCAGTAAGTCTTGCTATAGTCTATCCATTCATTGCCTGTTTGTGCCTTCAGCATAAAGCTTGTTGCTAACAAAGTGATGATGGTAAAAGCTTGTTTTATTCTGTTCATAAGCGCAAGCATTATTGCGGATTAGCTATTTTAGAGGGACTAGCATTTGTTTTTTTCGGAGCGGGCTTATCGAAAATCAATCTTAGCGAAACTATGTGCGTGTACAATGGATTGGCCTGAGTTTGCAAACTGGTGAATGCATAGTCCACAAACAACTTGCTCACCTTCACACCCAAACCAACAGATGGCTGATAGATGGTAAACTTTTTCTGATTCAGCGTATCGTTGTCGTCAAATACTCGTTGAAAATTTCCTATTCCTGCACGTAGAAAAATTGTGTTTTTGTAATTGCCCTCCAAACCCAGGTGCGGATCGAAACTGAACGTGCTTCCGTTGATTAAAGTGTTGCGTCTTCCATCGGTTGTCATATCTACACCCAGTTCTGCAAGCACCTGTATCGGCTTTCCTTCCTTTAATAAATTTCTCGCTACGCCAATATTCAATCTTGGCAACATCACTTCATAAGATTTGACTGGAATTTCATTGCCTGTCTGATAAAAAATCTGCTTTTCTTTTTCGCTAAGATGAAAACTCCATGCGGTGTATGTGGTGGTAATATCTTTAGCCATCACCCCAAACATCCACTGTTTGTACTTCGCCTGCAAACCAAGATCAATTCCAAATCCCCAGGCATTTGCCATTGTACCCAGATGACGGTAAATGATCTTGGCATTACCCCCAATGTTTGTTTGTATTGCCTGATTTTTAAACAGCTTAATTCCTTGCGCATAAGAAAGCAAGAATGCATAATCGCCAGCCGACATTGATTTCAATTTGCTTTCATCGAACGAACCATCAGGTTGCACATAATCTATAGTGTTTGGAATATCATCAATCGCAAAACGCAAAACAGAAATACCCACCACGCGCTTCTTATCCTTCAAAGGTTTCATAATACTTCCGTAGTCGTATTTGGCATTGCCTGAAAAATATTCTGCGTGCATCAGCCCTACTTCAAGGTCGCCATTCAGGTTCATCAAACCTGCAGGATTCCAGTAACCCGCAGTAACGTCATTTGCAGTTGCCGCCTGCGACCCTGCCATAGAAAGCCCTCTGCCGCCAACACCTATGTTCAGATACTCATTCACATAGATGCGGCTTTGGGCAAATGATTGTGCACAAAATAAAATACCCAAAAGGGTTGCAGTAATCAGTTTAAACTTCATGAAGGTCTTATACAATGTAAAGCCAATAAAATTAAGATATAATACGCAGTTCCTCTCCTTTTGATATGCTCCAGCTATTGCCACAAAATATAACGCGAGGTTATTGGAAATATTTTGCGATTTATAAGAAAGAAACAAGTTCCCTGGTCTTAGCGTCTCGCAGAGGCCTATAACACTGAAGCGTCCCGCTTCCCTTACCTATAAAACTTACATTTGCAACGCTTCAATTTTTTGCGATGAACCTCATTGACGATTTAAGAGCCAGAAATCTGGTGCACGATATTATGCCGGGCACAGAAGAACAATTGGCAAAAGAAATGACCAGCGGATATATCGGCTTCGATCCTACAGCCGATAGTTTGCATGTGGGCAGTATGCTACAGATCACTTTGCTGCGGCGGTTACAACTTGCCGGTCATAAACCGTATGCACTCGTTGGCGGCGCAACAGGAATGATTGGCGATCCCACCGGAAAATCCGCTGAACGCAATTTGCTGGATATGGACACTATCGAAAAGAACTGTGAAGGAATCAAAAAGCAATTGGAAAAATTTCTCGATTTCGATGAAACAAAATCCAATGCTGCGGTGCTTGTCAACAACTACGACTGGCTGCGCGATTATACATTTCTCGACTTCATTCGTGATGTAGGAAAGTACATGACCATCAACTACATGCTCTCGAAAGATTCTGTACAAAAGCGATTGGAATTTGGCTTGTCATTTACAGAATTTACTTATCAACTTATTCAGGGTTACGATTTCTATTACCTCTACAACACGCGCAACATCAAGCTACAAATGGGCGGAGCCGATCAGTGGGGAAATATTGTAACCGGCACTGAATTGATTCGCAAGAAAGGAAGTGGCGAAGCATTTGGCATGACAAGCCCGCTCATCACAAAAGCAGATGGTGGTAAGTTTGGGAAAACGGAAACCGGTACAATATGGCTTGATGCTGACCGCACTTCTCCTTACCAGTTTTATCAGTATTGGCTGAAACTTTCTGATACCGATGCAGAAAAGTCGGCGTTATCTTTTTCTTTTAAATCGGTTGAAGAAATAAATGTGCTCATTGAAGAACATCGCCAGGCACCGCATCTGCGAAAGTTGCAAAGAGCTATTGCGGAAGAAATAACAGAAATGGTGCACGGAGCGGAAGAACTTTCTTTTGCCATGAAAGCTTCTGAAATTTTATTTGGACAAGCACCGGTTGATGTTTTGCGTTCGCTGAATGAAAAGCAATTGCTGGAAGTAATGGATGGTGTTCCGCAGGTTTCAGGGGTGAAAGAAGCATTGCAAGGTGAGGGGTTAGATTTGCTGACTTTTCTTGCGGAGACAAAAGTTTTTTCTTCAAAAGGAGAAGCAAGGAAGCTGATACAAAATGGCGGACTGAGTTTAAACAAAGAAAAAATTGCTGCGCCTGATTTTAAACTGAAACCCGCACATTTATTGAACCACCATTATCTTCTTATTCAAAAAGGAAAATCAAATTATACGCTGGCAATTTTTAACTAAGGGTAAACGCTAACTTTATTGAGCATGTCAGTTCCTTTGTTTAAAAAAATTTTACTGGCAATACTTTTAGTGGGCATCACATTGCCCACTTTTTTCTGTACAGAGAAGAAGGAAGAAGCGACAGCAGAGCCACAACAATCGCCGTGGAAAAATGTGTACGATACTTCTGCAAAATATGTGGGGATAGAAACCTGTCGCAGTTGTCATAGCGATATTTACGAAACCTACATTAAGACAGGCATGGGTCAATCATTCGACCATGCTACAAAAGAAAAATCAGCAGCAGTTTTTGATGAACATGCTTTGGTTTATGACAAGCAAAACGATTTTTACTACAAGCCTTATTGGAACAACGACAGTTTGTACATTAATGAATACAGACTGGAAGGAAAAGATACCATGCATAAACGCACACAGAAGATTGATTACATCATTGGCTCAGGACAGCATACTAATTCACACATCTATTCCGAAAATGGTTACTTATACCAAGCGCCAATTACCTTCTACACGCAGAAAAAGAAATGGGATCTCGCACCAGGTTTTGAAAAAACGAATGAACGCTTTTCGCGCATCATAGAAAGCGAGTGCATGACCTGCCACAATGGTTATCCTGATTTTGTTTTTGAAAGTCAGAACAAATACCTGAATGTAAAAACAGGTATTGATTGTGAGCGTTGCCACGGTCCGGGAAGTTTGCATGTGGCGGAAAAGCAAGCAGGAATTATTGTGGACACATCGAAAACTCCTGATTACACTATTGTAAATCCGCGCAGGCTTTCAACAGAACTACAAAACAATATTTGCCAGCGTTGTCATTTGCAGGGAATAGCGGTATTGAACGATGGAAAAACATTTTTTGATTTCCGTCCGGGTATGAAACTGAGTGAGGTGATGAATGTGTTTATGCCGCAGTATGAAGGCGCGGAAGATAAAATGATCATGGCATCGCATGTAGAGCGAATGAAGAAAAGCCCCTGCTATGTAAACTCAGGAAAGATGAGTTGCATTACCTGCCACGATCCGCATGTGAGTGTGAAGTTTACACCAAGAGAACAGTATTTGAACGCTTGCTATTCCTGCCACTCTAATGCAAAAGGTAAAAGTGAAAATGCAAAATTGGAAAGTCATGGTTGTACAGAGAAAGAAAGTGTGCGTGCAGTAAAAAACAACGACTGTGTAACCTGCCACATGCCAAGCAATGGAAGCATAGATATTCCACACGTGGCTGTAACCGATCACTTCATCCGAAAGCAACCGGTAAATAATCTCGAACAAAGTAAAATCAGGGCATTTCTGGGGTTGCAATCTTTCAACAACGATAGTCCTGATGCTATTACACAAGCGCGGGCATTTATGGAATTCTTTGAACGATATAATCCAAACACGGGATTGATTGATTCTGCATTGTTCTACCTCGCAAAGCAAAGCGATGTGGCAGCAAACGAAAAGCAAAACCGGGATAACATACGCGCGTACTTTCTACTGAATAATTTCAATAAAGTAGCGGAGTATGGCGGGCAGCTCGATGCAACAAAACTTGCGGATGCGTGGGCGTGCTACCGTGTGGGCGAATCGTACTATCAGTTGCAGCAGCCAGATAAGGCGCTGAACTGGTATAAACGTGCAACGGAAATTTGGAAATATGCGTTAGACTTTCAAAATAAATACGGCACTTGCCTGCTGGCATTGAATAGAATGGAGGAAGCGAAGCAGGTGTTTGAATTTGTGCTAAAAGAAAACGAAAATCATGTGGCGGCTAACACAAATCTTGGGTTCATATACATGCAGCAGGGGCAAAATACTATGGCTTACAACCATATACGCAAGGCACAACGGCTTGACCCCGATTACGAACAAAATCTGATAAACCTTGCGGTGTGGTATCATAACAATGAGCAGGATAACCTTGCGAGAAAGACGCTGCAACATGCCGTAAAAAAGCACCCCGATAATGAGCAGGCAAGAGCGATGCTGATGGATTTGCAATGATGCTTTATTATTTTTACAAAAACGTCTTTATGCTCTTCAATAAATTTTTGCTGGTAGTTCTTGCTTTGCATGTTTTGCTGTTTTACGAAGCATCTGGGCAAAACGGTAAAAATGTGGCTGCCAAAATTGACAATGACCTGGTAGGAATTTGGAAAATGCAAGAGGACACTGATAAGCATAACTACTTTGTGGTAGAGAAGTCAGACGAGTTTACATTTAGCCTCACCTACATGAACAAGAGCGGAAATAACCGTGGATTGGAGCACTTTACTTCACCTTATTTTGTAGTAAACAATGAAAAATTTATTCAGGTAAAAGGATTGAACTACCTGGTTCGACTCCTTACAGCCGAAAAGTTTCGCATTGTTGCAGCCATTGTTGACGATGATAAAGTCTTCAAGCTTTCTGATTCAGACTTGAAAACACACCTTGCATCAAACCTTCAGAACCCTTCTTTTTATAGAGACACTGTTCATTTCCGAAAGCTGTTTACCCTGAATGAAAAGATTGAGTAGGGAATGAGCCCTCCGCCTTGGTTGTGTTCATACGAACCATTTGCAATTCTATCGCTATCGCCTTGGTTCGTGTCTGCACGAACCAATAGCTTTGCTAAATTTATGCATGGAAATGCTCCCTTTGAGAAAGTCTTTCATTGACACCGGTAAGTTGTATTTCTGGACAGCTACTATTAACGGTTGGCATAAGTTATTGGAGGTGAGCAGGCTAAAAGAATCATTATTGACAGTCTGCTGTACCTATCCAGAAACGACAAAGTTTGGGTGTATGCCTTTGTAATAATGCCTAACCGCATCCATCTTATTTGGCAAATACTTGAACCCAATGGAAAGGAAACAAGCCAAGGATCATTTTTGAAGTTCACAGCTCACACGTTCAAAAAGATGCTACTTCAGCAGCCGGATAAACTACTGCAGTACAAAGTGAATGCAGCCAACAAGCAGTATGAGTTCTGGCAGCGTGATTCTCTGGCAATTGAGTTGTACTCTTTGCCGGTTGCGGTTCAAAAGCTGAATTACATACACAACAATCCGGTGGCTGCACATTGGCAGTTATGCAACTATCCTACTGACTATCCTTACTCTTCTGCTGCATACTATGAAGACGGAGAAGACAAGTTTGGCTTTCTTAAAAACCTGTTTGATTACTTTTATGAAGGTGGTTTGTGAAGAAGTTGGTTCGTGAGACACGAACCAAGGCGGAGGAGTTGGTTCGCGAGACACGAACCAAGGCGGGGAATAGGGAAGATGGCGTACAAGTGTGCGACGCAACGGCGGCCTAATAGCAGCAATGTGGCTTAGTGCAAAAAAATCTTTTTTTAGAGGTTGATGTATTTGATGTCTTCCTGGGCTTTTTGGTAGTCGGTGTGCTTGCCGATGTCGAGCCAGTAGCCGGTGATGGGGTAGGATATTAGTTTTTTGCCGGTGTGGATGAGGGATTCGATGAGGTCGGTGACGTTGTAGAATTGGTTGTCGGGGACGAGGTTGAGGAGTTCTTTTTTTGCGATGTAGATGCCGGCGTTGGAGTGGTAGGTGTATTTGGGTTTTTCTTTGAGGGAGTTTACGAAGTTGGCGCTGTCCACTTCTACTATGCCGTAGGGTATTTGTACTTGGTAGCTGGTGGTGGCCATGGCCATGTCGGCGCCGGATTGGATGAAGGTTTGGAAGAAGTGGGCGAAGTCTATGTTGGTGAGTATGTCGGAGTTCATGACGAGGAAGTAGTCGTGTTCGAGGGTTTCGGTGAGTTTTACGGAGCCGATGGTACCCATTGGTTTGTTTTCGCAGATGTATTGGATGTTTACGCCTTTTTGTTGTCCGTTTTGGAAGTGGTCTTTTATTTGGTTTGCGAGGTAGTTTACGGAGATGTGTATGTTTTTGATGCCGAATTTTATGAGTCGGTCTATGTTGTGTTCGAGTATTGGTTTGTTTCCTACGGGTAGCATGGGTTTTGGTGTGTTGGCGGTGAGGGGCATGAGGCGTTGTCCGCGTCCGCCTGCCATTAGTATTACGTCGGCAGGTATGAGGGAGTAGTTGATGCGGAGGTTTAGTACGTCTATTATTGTTCGGGTGCGATCTACGATGGGGATGATGAGGAAGTGGCGTTTTTTGAGTGTGGCTGTGTCTGCAAGGTGTAGCTGGTCTTGGTAGATGAATAGGGGGTTGGGTTGTACGTATTGCATGAGGGGTGTGTGGAAGTCGAGTCCTTTTATGAAGCCGCGGCGTAGGTCTCCGTCGGTGAGGGTGCCGAGTAGTTTGTTGTTGTAGTTGCAGACGAATAGGATGGCGTCGGAGCGTAGGTCGTTGAGTTTTATGAGGGCATCGCGCACAGATTCGTGTTCGTAGATGATGTGCATCTGTGTTTGGGGCATAAAAGATGTTGCTGGTGTGGTGGGTGCTAAAGTTAGCATAAAGGCTTTGTTTTAGTAGTGAATGCTAAAGTAGGTAGGAGGGTTGCAGCAGGGGGTTTGAGCGGGTAGGAATAACAGTAGAAAAACAAGCTGATAACAAATAGAAAACAAAAAGCGCACTATGGTGGTAGTACGCTGTAGGATGGATTATTGTGGACGGAGTACTAAGCAGTGTTTGCAAATGGGCGGTAGCTGCTTGGTATGTTTACGAGGCGCTCTTCAAGCCATTTTGCGTTCGATAAGTTTGCGTGCTGGCAATGGCTGTACATGGGGAGTTTGTTCATTAATGTCCATGCGGGTCGGGTCATTACTTTGTTGGTGTTGCTAAGTTTTAGGAATTGGTCTCTTGCTTCTGGAGTGGGAAGGATGATAGTGTGGAGCCAGTTGTTGGCTATGGCATTTTGTATGGGTTGTACGAGGTTTATTTCTGAATTCGCAAAGTAGCTGGCGTAAATAGCTGCGAGTTCTTTTTTGTTTGCGAGAATATCGTCGAGTTGCTCTAATTGCGCACAGGCGAGTGCTGCATTGAGGTTGGGCATACGATAGTTATAGCCTACTTCATCGTGCGAAAATTCCCAGGCATGTGGCACTTTGGCTGTGGTAGAAAGATGTTTAAGTCGCTCTGCAAGTGTAGCATCATTGGTGATTATAGCTCCGCCGCCTCCGCAGGTCACAGTTTTATTTCCGTTGAAGCTAAAGGTGCCCATGAGTCCAAAATTGCCGGTGTGTTTTTCTTTGTAATAACTGCCAAGCGATTCTGCACTGTCTTCTATAAGAATGATATTGTATTGCTCGCAGATGGCGGCAATTTCATCTATCCTGCAAGGGAAACCAAATGTGTGCATGGGTATGCAGACAGCAATTCGCTTTCCGTTGCCTTTATTGATGCACTTGCCATCTTTAAGAACTGTATTGGCTTGTAAAAATCCTTTCAAAGCAACAGGCGATAACCCCATTGTGTCTTTGTCAACATCTAAAAACAAAGGCGAAGCGCCGCTGTGTGCAATTGCATTTGCAGTAGCAACAAACGTGAGTGGCTGAGTAATAACATCATCGCCATAACCTACACCCGCAGCAACCAAAGCAAGATGCAATGCAGTAGTGCCGTTGGTAGTGGCGATTGCATATTTAGCACCGGTAATTTCCGCCATCATCTCTTCAAACTTATTTACATAAGCACCAACGGAAGAAACGAAGGTTGAATCAATGGTATCTGCCAAATATTTCTTTTCGTTACCCCCAAAGTGCGGTGCGTGAAGCGGAATGAATCCTTCGGGTTCCCGGAAAGTGTTGCGTATAAAAGAAAGGATGTCGTTATACATTTTTGTATTTGCTGTCGTCAGGATTAAGAATAAAGCCATCGTCAAGCACCTTCTTTATTTGCCTGATTCCATCGGGCACTGTAAACATCAATTTGAAGCCGAGCTTGTTTTTTATTTTGTCGAAAGAGACACGATAGTCGCGAGGGTCTTCGTTTTTTTGTACATAATTAATCTTAGCGTCTGGTATCACTTTTATCACCTCATCAATGATCATTTTCTTCTGATAATTTTCTGAAGTATCGCCCACGTTAAATACGTCAAACGCAACTGTTTCTTCCGGTGCCTCAATAACACTTACCACGGAACGTGCTAGATCAAATACATGACAGTATGGTCTCCAGAACTGCTCGCCAAATATGGTAAGTTCTCTGCCCAATGCCAGTTCTTTTGCAAATTCATTTACGGTAAGATCGAAACGAGGACGAAGTGATAAACCATAAACAGTAGAAAAACGCAGACAGGTAGGTTTGCAATTATTGGTTTTTGATTGCGATAAAAGGAATTGCTCGGTTGCCACTTTGGTTTCGGCATATAGAGATACCGGAGCTAGTTTAGATTCTTCGTTGATAAGCTCATTTGGATCTTCCATTTTACCATAATTGCTACAGGTAGATGCAAAAACAAACTTTTGCGTCCCCATTTCATTAGCAATTTTGTACAGCATTTTACTTCCTTCCAGATTGGTAGATTTTGCTAATTCTGGATTTTTAGCACATGCCGGATCGCCCACAATAGCGGCAAGATGTGCCACGCAATCAACGCCCTTCATTGCCTCTCTTACATCTACTTCATTACGTACATCGCCCTTTATAAACTGAAAGTTCGGATAGTTCATCAGGTCAATAATAGGCTCGCCGCCATACATAAGGCTGTCAAGTACACGCACAGTGTATCCTTTTTCTAAAAGCTGGCGCGTAAGTACGGAACCAATATAACCGGCACCTCCGGTAACAAGAATTGTTTTGGACATAAGGAAGTTTAAGAACGGCAAAACTATCGTCAGGACAATACAATTTACATCCTGTTGTGTCTAATAACAGCCGTTTAACAGCGTGAATTTAAAACACCATTCTGCTATTGAGGAAAGGGTAATGATACATTTGTGCAAACCTGCGAGAGCGCATCAGCTTTCTCATAGTTTCCGCATGGCGAAGATGGTGGATGTCGGAACCGCAATAATCGTAAAGGTTGTTGTCAAGAAGATTTTCGGAAATCTCGCGTACTGTTCTTCCGTAATAACCTGTAAGTGAAATAGCATTGAGTTGCAACAGACAGCCACGGTCTTTCAATTCACGATAAGCATTTGGCTTGATGTGGTAATAGTTGTAGCGCTCAGGGTGTGCAATTACTGGTTTGTATCCTTTAGTCTGCATCTGAAAAAGAATTTCATTGATGCGCATAGGCTCAAACACGAAAGAAAATTCGATAAGCACTTCGTTATCGTTTATCGTCATCAACGGGCCAGACTCAAGCATTTCTACAAAGCGTTCATCCACATAATATTCAGCTGCAGCCTTTATGGGAATATGAATGTTCTGCTCATTAAGTGCATGTCTCAATTCATTTAAGCCATTATTAATGATGGCAGGATCGTTTGGGAAATAATCTGACTTGATGTGTGGTGTAGTTACAATGCTTTCGTAGCCCAGATTTTGAAATTCTTTTACAAGTGCTATGCTGTCTTCTATTGTAGGTGCGCCATCATCTATTCCCGGAATGAGGTGGGAGTGCATATCCGTTTTCAAAAACGACCAGTTAACATCGTCGCCCAAAGCAGATCTTGATGGAGTTTTAGGTTTTTTGGAACCAAATATTTTAGAAAACATAGCGTAAATTTTTCTGGCAGACGGGCGTGAAGATAGCCATATTGTTTGAGGTAGAGAAGGTGGCTGTCGGATTGTAGATTAAAAGGTGATAGTCATCAGCCGCAACAGACAAATACTCTTGCTAAGTTTGCATAGATGCGCAGGGATATTGAAAAAATGGATGACATTGAGCTTTTGGTAAATTCCTTTTATCAAAAAGTAGTAGAGGATGATACTATTGGCTACCTTTTTAATGATGTTGCGAAAGTAAATTGGGAGAAACACCTTCCGGTTATGTATCAGTTCTGGCAACAAATTATTTTTCATACAGGCAATTACAGTGGTAATCCTATGGTTGCACACCAGCATTTGCATCGTTTGTCGCCACTGAATGCTGAACATTTTAATCGCTGGCAAGAGTTATTTGTGGCAACTGTTGAAGAATTATTTGATGGGGAGAATGCGACCATTGCGAAACAAAGAGCCGTAAGTATAGCCACAGTGATGCGATTGAAATTGCTACATAATGGTATGGGAAAAGAATAAGTTTCCGAAAGAGAATGTGCTAACAATTTTGTTTGGTGGCACACTTTTGCTTATTAATAAATTGTAAAGGTTCGGATAATACAACGGCTCGATGATGATAATGAATAATAGACTTTGGTAGCCGCTTGCAAATATGATGACCTTGAAGAGAAGGATGAGCAGAACGTTCATCCTTCTTTGCTTTGGAAAAGGTATCTATTTTTTAAAGATGATTGAAGGAAGGCGCTATCCAGGAAAATTGTGGTTCGCAAATAGGTGTTCCTGAAATCGTTGGTTATTCCATCGCTTTTCTATTTTTGTGTCCGATGCAAACCTTCAAAACTTCCCCTTCCAAAGAAAAGATATTGAGCAAGATCCGCAACGGATTGAATGAAGCAAAGCTCCCCATGCCTTTCCCCGAAGCGGAACAAGAAAGTATAAATACTGTATATCGCGCAGATGATCTGATGCCTGAAGAAGCTTTTGCAAAAGAGTTTATTGAACTTGGAGGGAAGTTTGTTTTTTGCGAAAGCGAACAGGAGTTTTTAGATAATATTGATAACCTGTTCGACAGCTTTGGGTGGAATGAAATCTTGTGTTCAGAAGAGCATATTCTGCAGCTATTCCAAAACAATAAAATCACTTTTGTAAAAGAGGCTGATCCTTCAAATAGCACCGCCAATGCCTGCATTACTGGATGCGAGGCTTTAGTGGGTAGAACTGGTTCAATAATTTTTAGCAGCAGGCAAAACTATGGACGAACCACTCCGGTATTTTACCCTGTGCATATTGTCGTAGCCTATTCTACCCAAATAGTTAGCGATATAAATGAAGGGCTGGAATTGATGAAAGAAAAGTACGGAAATGATTTGCCTTCAATGATCAACTTTAATACCGGCCCCAGCCGTACTGCCGATATTGAAAAAACACTTGTAGTAGGGGTACACGGGCCTGGTGAAGTTTTTTGCTTTTATATTAATGCTTAATACTTAGTTGCCATTCTGATATTTTTGATGGTAAGCTTCACAGTTGTACCGGTTTCAGGTTCTGTTTTATCAATATATTCGAGAACAATATCCATTTGCTCGTAGCGCTTGAAGATGTCTATCAAATCTCGCGTGAGTTCTGTGCCATAAGAATTCTTTTCGCTTTTGTGTGTCTGATTAAGCATTTTTGCTTTCTCCCTTCCCATTCCGTTGTCATCAATAATGCAAATCAATTCCGTTTTTGATGCACCGGGATAGAATTCGATTTTCAAAAAGCCACCACCATCCATGTTAAATAAACCGTGGGTGATGGCATTTTCGATTAAAGGCTGGAGTAACAACGAAGGAATTTTTACATGACTTGGAGAAATATTTTCTGAGACGTTTATTTCATAACGAAAAGCTGTTTTAAACCGGGTGCGTTGTAGTTCAATGTATTGTTCCAGCAAATCAATTTCATCAGCAAGTGTTATGAAACGCTCACGCGATGATTTCAAATAGCCCCGAAGCAATCTGGAAAATTTGCTTACGTGGTCGAAAGCAGCTGTTGTGTTTTGTTTAGTAATAAAATAAAGAGAAGAGGAAAGGGTATTGAAGATAAAATGTGGATTGATTTGTGAATGAATAGCCCGTAGTTCAAGTTCTGTTTGTAAGCGACGACGTTCGTTCTTTTTCGCCACACTTTTTCTGGTAAGGACAATTGTGATAAATATGAGTACTAATGCTCCAGAAAGTGCTAAAATCCAGAACGTAATTTTCCACTCGGATCTTTGCCACCAATAAGGTTCAATATAGAGAATGAACTGCGATGAGGGATTAACCCAAATGTCATCTGAGATGTAAAAATTTATTCGATAAAATTTGTCTGCTCGTAAGTTAGCAAGAGAAACATCTCCCGCAATTGGTTCTTGCCATGAAGTATGTACCCCTTCTATTTGATATTTACATACCACTGATCCACTTCCCAGATAATTGATTACATCGAATGTGATAAGGTTTGTGCCTTTAGGGAGTCTAATAGTGGAACTAACATTTGCTCGTTTTTTTACAGGGGTGTTAATAACAATTTGAAAAGCGGCAGGTTCTCGCTTATAATCAGCTTTGCGAATTTGGTCAATATTTAAATTTATTATCCCTTTATCCGTGTTTAATAGAATTACACTATCACTATGCAAAACAATATCGCTGACAATTTTATAGTTCTGACTACGAACATTTACGGCTAGCGCCTCACGTGTTACATGTCCGTTAGTTTGGACGTAGATAGATAATCCAAACTTACCTGCTACAAAAATTTTATCTTTTGCTAAAAGGATTTTAGCATTGATGAAGTTGATATTGCTCTCAACGCATTTTATTGTTCTCTGCCTTGAATCTATTTGTATTAGTCTGTCGTTTTCCAAAATATAGATTTTCCCGCTTTTATCAACAGAGATGTCGTTCCTGCTTTTAATGCCAAATGCACGTTGCAAATCCTTATCAATTTCAACGAAAGTGCTATCTACTGGATTAAACAACTTTATTTTTTCTTCGTTAAATAAAAGATACAGTTGGTTGAAACTGTCAAACACAAAATTCTGATATCTCCCAATGTTGTTTATTGAAACTATAAGTTTTGAAAAGTCATTAGAATCGTGTTTGTAGTGTATAAAGCCAGCAAAAGATGGAGCGAAATAATTATTTCTCGAGTGTTGGTGAAAATCATATAAACCAACAAACACCATCCTCTTTAGGGTATCAGGCAATTTTTCGAATTTAAAATCACTGTTACTAAAGAAATGCCAATTGAACGTAGTAGTTGAGTGTACAGAATCAGCATAATGATATGTTTTGCCGCTTAATAAATTTAGGACATAAACACCTTGAGACGAAACGACGTGTACGTATCCTTTTCGATAAGGTCTTACTTTCCTTATCATGCCAATTGATGGTAATTTCAAACTTGCTATTGTGTTGTTTGGTGATAGAAGATGAAGCACGTTATTTGTTTTGTTCCACCAATAAGTTTGTAAGTCCATTGCTCCAACATTGATGGCCGAATTTAGAATACTAAACTTCGAACTTGGAGCAAATACGGAGGGTTGATGTGTATTATTCCATATGCCTTTTGTAGGTGTACTATACCATGTATTGTTAGTGGCAGTTGTTTTGTATGAAACTTGTGCACCAGCTAATATTTCTGGAAAGCGTTCTGACTTAACTATTTTTAGCTTTGGAGACAGCTGATATATATGATCGTTAGAGAAAAGATGAACCTTATCATCAATAACGGTAAATAAGTAAATATTACTATCCGGAGGGTTTATTGAACGTCTATTAGAACTGTCTAAGACAGAATTACTAATGTCCATCTGCTTAGCAACAGCGCTTTTAAAATTTGTAAAGTAGAGCCTTCTTTTATGATACCAGATGTTGGTGTATTTTATTAACTGATGGTAAATGTTAGCTTGTGTTTTGAAGTTCTTTATGGATAACATTTTAAGTGGATCAGCTACATTATTTAATGAAAATGTGTAGAAGGATCTTTGCATGTCATAAGTAACAATTTCCGAGTTTTTAGGATCTACGTAAAAACTCATAAAAGGCTTACCTCCTATGGACTTAAAACTTTTGAGGACTGTTCCATCAAAAAAAACGAAAACATGGTCAGCCTTGGAGTTCGCGGCATAGCTAAAGAAAATCCAGCCTTCTTTTTCGTAGATATCGGATGGATAAATGATCTTATTAGTTGAGGGTAGGTTCAATAAATGAAAAACATCATTTTCAATAAAGCCAAAATGATATGATAAGGAGTACACCCATATCCTGCCTTTCTGATCTTCAATAAGCTTATACACATCGTTTGATGGAAGTCCGTTGTTAGTATTGAAAACCTTCAAATGATATCCGTTGTATCGCACTACCCCTTGGTCAGTTGCCATCCACAAATACCCGTATCTGTCAATGATGCTACTGTAAACATTATCGGTAGGTAACCCATGGTCGGAACCTAAATGATACCATTGGGTGCTATATTGCCCATGCAAAGCCGAAGGGACAAGGCAGGTGCAAAAAATAACTATCTGAATGATTTTTACCATTTTGATTATGGTAGTTGTTGTACAATAATAATCCAAATCTTTTGAGTTGTTATCTTAGGACTATAATTCAAGAAGGTCATGACAAGTAGCACAATAATCCAGGGTCAATTCATCAATCTCTTTACCCGAGCAATATATCCTGCGGAAGTAACCATTGAGAAAGGAAAAATAAAATCAATAAAAGAATTAGACGTTGCGCCTGATCAATACATCCTTCCTGGTTGTGTAGATGCGCATGTGCATATCGAAAGCTCTATGCTTGTGCCTACCGAATTTGCACGAATGGCGGTGGTGCATGGTACTGTTGCCACTGTTTCCGATCCGCACGAAATAGCAAATGTATGCGGCAAAGAAGGCGTGCAATTTATGATTGACAACAGTAAGCAAACTCCTTTCAAAATATTTTTTGGCGCGCCTTCCTGTGTGCCAGCTACCATATTTGAAACAGCAGGCGCTATGCTGAATGCAAAAGCCGTTGAAGAATTACTAGCGAGCGATGACATATGGTATTTGTCGGAAATGATGAACTATCCCGGTGTGCTGCATAAGGATGATGAAGTGATGGCAAAGATTGCTGCGGCAAAGAAAATAGGAAAGACTGTTGACGGTCATGCGCCGGGATTAAGAGGAAAACTCGCAGAGCAATATGCAGATTCCGGTATTACTACAGATCACGAATCATTTACTTTAGAAGAAGCCGCGGACAAAGTAAAGTACGGTATGTATTGTTTGATACGCGAAGGAAGTGCAGCCAAAAATTTCGATGCTCTGATAGATATTATCCGCACCAATCCTTACGGTGTTATGTTTTGTAGCGATGATAAACACCCCGATGAACTTGTGCTGCATCATATCAACAACCATGTGAAACGAGCGCTGAAAAAAGGCTATGATCTTTACGATGTGCTACGCGCTGCTTCTGTTAATCCTGTTATTCATTATGATCTGCCTGTTGGTTTGCTAAGGGAAAACGATCCTGCAGATTTTATTGTGATTGATAATCTTGAAGACTTCAATATTCTTCACACTTACATTAATGGTGAGCTTGTTGCTGAAAATGGTAAAACGCTGTTGCCGCATGTAAGTATAACACCGATCAACAATTTCAAAGCATCGTTTGTACATGCTCTCGACTTTGTTGTAAAAGCAAATGATGCAACGCAAAACCTAAGAGTGATTGAAGCAATAGAAGGACAACTAATCACCAATGAAATTGTATGCGAAGCGAAAATTGAAAATGGTTTTATCGTAAGTGATACAGCAAACGATGTTTTGAAAATTGCAGTCATCAATCGTTATGAAACTGCTGTAAAGCCTGCGATTGCTTTCATCAAAAACATAGGTTTGAAAAAAGGTGCGCTTGCATCAACTGTGGCGCACGATTGCCATAATATAATTGCAGTAGGTGTAGATGATGAATCTATCGCTGCCGCTGTAAACGCACTGGTAGAAGCAAAAGGCGGTATTTCCGTTGCAGTAAACAAAAACGAAACTTACTGTTTGCCCCTGCCTATTGCCGGACTGATGAGTGACAAAGATGGTTACGATGTCGCAACCGAATATTCTCTACTCGATAAAAAAGTAAAAGTAGAATTAGGTACATCACTTCAGGCTCCTTTTATGACTTTATCATTTATGGCTTTGCTGGTAATTCCTTCTTTGAAATTGAGTGATAAGGGATTGTTTGATGGAAAGAGATTTCGGTTTACCAATGTGCAGATTTAGATTTTCCCCTCTTATTGACTGCTGCCAAAGGACTCCGTTATAGGCATTACATCAAGGCATCGTTTCAATCCATTCATAAACCAGAAATGGGTAAACTACAGGCTCGCGCTTTAGCTTTTCTGTAATTTTCGCGTACTGTGATGAAGAAATATCTTTTTTCTCAAAAAGCACCCGAAGAAATTTTCCATACTGCTCTTTGGCTGTGTCCGTATTGTGAATGAAAATTGCTCCTTTAGGATTTGGCTGACTTCGTTGAAATAACTGTTCTCTAAAAAACTTCAGATAGCTAAAGTTTGAATCAGGGTTAACAAGGTCGAGATTGAGTTGAGCGGTGGTAGTTTGAAAAGCTATTTTTTTACAAACGCGCGCTGTTGATCTGATATCTGGTTTTGGAATGCTTCCCACGTTGATCTCTGCAATAGATTGTTCCTTTTCCGTTAGAAGAAAGTATTGCCCGGAAAGAGCAATGAACTCTGCGGGATGAAACTCCGTGGTTTGCTTGCACGCAACAAAAGCCAGAAAAGCAGTCAATATTAAAACTCTGTTCTTCATAGAAAAAGCACATCAATTGCGTTCCTCAAATCCGGTAGTTTACCAAAAACTGTTTATGCCTTGTTGTATTCTTTTAGCGCTGCTTCAAGGCAATCCATTGCGCCGTTAATGTCATCTTTGTTCAAAACATACGCAAGTCGCACTTCGTTTTTTCCTTCACCCGGAGTTGCATAAAATCCGGCGGCCGGAGCCATCATTACTGTAGCGCCGTTGTGAGAAAAACTTTCCAACAACCATTGACAAAATTTTTCACTGTCATCAACTGGAAGCTGCGCCATAGCATAAAATGCACCTCCTGGTAAAGGACATTTTACACCTTCCATATTTTGCAAACGACTTACAAGCAAATCGCGGCGCGAAGTATATTCTGCATGAACTGTATCAAAATAATCGGCTGGCAAATCAACAGCCGCTTCACCCAGTATTTGGGCAAACGTAGGTGGGCTTAAACGTGCTTGCGCAAACTTCATTGCTGCATCCAGAACCTTCTGATTTTTAGTTACAAATGCTCCAATCCTTCCACCGCAGGCACTGTACCTTTTAGAAATTGTATCCATCAATATTGCATGCTCTTCCAGTCCCGGAATTGACAGTGCAGAAATATGCTTGCGCCCATCGTAGCAAAACTCGCGGTAAGCTTCATCACTAAAAAGAAACAAATCGTACTTCAAACAAATTTGCTTTAGCACTTCCAGTTCCTCCATACTATACAAGTAACCTGTAGGATTGTTCGGGTTGCAGATCATAATCGCCTTCGTCTTATCTGTCACTGCTTTTTCAAACGCCTCAATAGGAGGAAGTGCAAAACCCGTCTCTATGCTTGAAGGAATAGGAATGATTTTCACACCTGCACTTACCGCAAAGCCATTATAGTTTGCATAAAATGGTTCAGGAATAATGATCTCGTCGCCGGGATCCATGCAACTCATAATTGCAAAAAGAATTGCCTCTGATCCGCCAGTGGTAATAATGATCTGACTGTGGTTGATTGCTACATTGTTTCGACGATAATAATCCGCCAGTTTCTTTCTATAACTTTCAAAGCCTGCACTGTGCGAATATTCCAACACTTTGATGTCGGCATTTTTTACCGCATTCAAAATGGAAGGCGGAGTTTCAATGTCTGGTTGTCCGATGTTTAAATGGTAAACCTTATTTCCTCTTTGTTTGGCAGCTTCTGCGTAGGGAACTAATTTTCTGATGGGCGACGGTGGCATAAGTGCGCCGCGTTGTGCTATTGATGGCATGGAGCAAAATTAGGTGTAGTGTGCATAAAATAAAAATGGCTGATGTGCATACACCAACCATTTTAGAAAGTTATTTTTTAAAAACTATCGCGCAGCGCCTGCTTTCGCATCGGTCTTTGCTTTCACTATACCTTTTATGCGAAGTTCATAACGCTCTCTGTCGTGTACTGCATTTGAAGTGAGGAACACCGTTTTGTCAAATGGTTGACCGCCACGTCCTGCGGTAGCAAAACTCACTTTTATCTTTCCTGTTTTTCCTGGAAGAATTGGTTCTTTCGGCCATTCCGGTGTAGTGCAGCCGCAAGAAGCATTTGCATTTTGGATGATCAATGGCTCCTTACCCGTGTTTGTAAATTCAAAAGTATAGTCAGCATTCGGCCCCTCTGCTACTTCACCAAAGTCATGTACATCACCACCTTTGAATTTAAATTTCGGCCCGTTAGGATTGCTCTTCACTGCTTCTTGTTTCGCGGCAGTTTGAGCTTCAACCGTAGCTACGCCTGCAAATGAAAAGCACATCAACGCTATGAGTATCTTCTTCATAATCCTTTGCTGTTATTAGTTAGTTTTAATCATTGAATTATTTGCAGGAACAGATGATTCCGGTGCCTTCTCTACGTTTCCTTTTATCGTCAAAATCTTAGTTCCTAAGTTGGTTTGTATAGTAATAGTTTTTGTAAAGGCATTCGGACGACCCTGAGTTGCATACGCAGCTTTGATAGAACCTGACTTGCCAGGAAGTATGGGGTCTTTAGAATAAGAAGGCGTAGTGCATCCGCAGGAAGGTTGTGCTTTTTGAATAATGATAGGCTCTTTACCTGTATTCTTAAATACAAATTCGTGCTCTACAGTTGGCCCTTCAGGTATAGTGCCGAAGTCATGAACTTCATTTTCGAATTTAATAGCATTAGGGTTCTGTGCCACGTCTGTAGTTGCTGCCGAAGGTGCAGCCGGAGAAACGCTTGCTGTGTTTGAAGCTTTCAATGCTTCTTTTGTTTGCTTGCCTTTGCTACCTTGTGCAAAAGAAGGTGCTGCCATAGCAAGTAACAATCCCAGTGAGAGAACAACTTTTTTCATATTTAGATGGAATTTTTAATTTGGAAAATCAAATTTACAGAATATAGACATTCCAAAGATGCACCAAAGTTTGTTAATCCATAGTTAAGAGCCTAAGATTTCTAATTTTGTCTCCGAAAATGCACAAGTTCCTTATTATTCAAACTTCTTTTATTGGCGACGTGGTGCTGGCAACGGCTGTAGCTGAAAAACTTCATGCAACTTATCCCGAGGCGCGTATAGATTTTTTGCTGCGAAAAGGTAATGAATCCCTGCTGCGAGGACATCCCTTTATCACACAGGTTCTGGTTTGGAACAAACAAGACAATAAAAAGCGAAACCTTATGAAAATGATGTTTCGCGTTAGAAAGGAAAAGTATTCACACGTTATCAATTTGCATCGGTTTGGCAGCACTGGTTTTATCACATTTCTTTCTGGCGCAAAGCATAAAATCGGTTTCGATAAAAGTCCTTTTTCATCCTGGTTTACAAAAAAAATAGCACATACTATATCTGAGCCATACACTCCTCCGGTGCATGAAATTGAGCGCAACCAATTATTGATAGCAGACCTGACCGATCATTCGCCTGCTTTTCCAAAACTTTATCCAAATGATGAGGATTATATGCGCATTCGTGGGTTGCAGGCCACACCTTACATCTGCATTGCGCCATCATCAGTTTGGTTTACAAAACAGTTTCCTACTCAAAAGTGGATCGAGTTAATTGACTATTTACCTTCTGACCATAAAGTTTATCTGCTTGGTGCGTTGACCGACGAGGAAATGGCTAAAGCCATTATCAGAAATACACGCCATAGAAATGTTACCAGTCTTTGTGGTTCGATAAGTTTTCTGCAATCAGCAGCATTGATGCAGGGCGCTGCAATGAATTATACAAACGACTCCGCTCCGCTTCATTTTGCAACGGCTGTAAATGCACCAGTAACTGCGGTGTTTTGTTCTACTGTCCCCGCATTTGGTTTTGGCCCTGTTCATAAAAATGGAAGAATTGTAGAAATTGAAGAAAGGCTATATTGCCGTCCTTGCGGATTGCATGGACACAAAGCTTGTCCCGAAGGACATTTTCGTTGCGCCCTCGACATTAAGAAAGAACAACTACTATGGTGGACTTTGAACAAGACATCCGAAACTGTATAAACATTCTTGAGCAAGGCGGCACTATACTTTACCCTACCGATACGGTTTGGGGGCTTGGATGCGATGCACTAAATGAAGCTGCTATCGAAAAAATCTTTTCAATAAAAAACAGACCTAAAGAAAAAAGCCTCATCATACTCCTAGCAGAGACCAAAGACATTTTGCGCTACGTGGCTTCACCTCCTCCCGATATTATTGACATCGTCGAAAACTTTGAACGCCCTACTACTGTTATCTACAACCACGCGCTTGAGTTCCCTGACAATGCAGTACATGAAAACGGAAGCATAGCCATTCGCGTTACCACCGATCTCTTTTGTAAAGCACTCATCAAACGATTGCGAAAACCCCTTGTTTCTACCTCTGCCAACATCAGTGGTGCGCCTACACCTTCTACTTTTAGCAGGGTAGCTAATGTTATCAAACAACAAGTGGACTACATCGTTGCATACCGACAAACTGATGAAACCATTGCAGCTCCCTCCCGTCTCATAAAACTTACAGATGACGGAGATCTGGAAATTTTACGTCCCTAATATTCTAACCACCTGAAGTAGCTTTGCACCCTATGGATATTTCGTGCACAGAAGAAGAAAGTCTATTGCTAAAACGTATAGCACAAGTAGCAGCAGAGCGAAAGGTTCCCTGCTACCTCATTGGTGGCTTTGTACGAGATAAAATATTGCAACGCACCTGTAAAGACATAGATGTAGTATGCCTCGGAAACGGTATAGATCTCGCCCATGCCATTGCCGCCACCTACCACCCAAAGCCAAAAGTCTCCTTCTTCAAAAACTTTGGTACTGCACACTTCAATTACAAAGGCTTCGACGTAGAATTTGTAGGCGCCAGAAAAGAATCTTATTCAGAACACTCACGCAAGCCCGAAGTAACCGTAGGAACTCTCGAAGACGACCAAAAGCGAAGAGACTTCACCATCAATGCCCTCGCTATAGACCTTACAGAAAACAATTTCGGAACCCTCATAGACCCGTTCAATGGAGTAAAAGACCTGGAAGATAAAATCCTCCGCACCCCACTCGACCCCCACATCACCTTCTCAGACGACCCACTACGCATGATGCGCGCCATACGATTTGCCACACAACTACACTTCACCATACACCCAGATACCCTCAATGCCATCACCCAAAACAACCAACGAATAAACATCGTATCACAAGAACGAATCACCGACGAACTAAACAAAATAATCCTCTCCACCAAACCCTCCATAGGCTTCGACCTCCTATACCGCACCCACCTCCTCCACCATTTCTTCCCCCAAATGACAGACCTCGCCGGCGCACAATACATAGACGGCAAAGGCCACAAAGACAACTTCTACCACACCCTACAAGTACTCGACAACGTAGCACACCGCAGCACCAACCTATGGCTACGCTGGGCCGCAATTCTCCACGATATTGGTAAGCCTGCTACAAAGAAGTTCGACAACGAACACGGCTGGACATTTCATGGCCACGAAGTAGTGGGTGAGCGAATGACCCCGAAAATCTTCAAACAACTAAAGCTACCCCTCAGCGATAAAATGAAATACGTTGCTAAACTTGTAGCACTGCACCTGCGCCCCATAAGTCTTACAAAAGAAGAAGTGACCGACTCGGCTATGCGACGTTTGCTGTTTGATGCCGGCGATGATCTCGAAGACCTCATGACCCTCTGCGAAAGCGACATCACCTCAAAAAACAAACAGAAAGTAAAACGCTACCTCGAAAATTTTGAGCACGTAAAGCTACGCCTGCACCAGGTAGAGCAAAACGACCAAATACGCAACTGGCAGCCCCCCATAACCGGCGAGATCATCATGCAA
>CALMWT010000018.1 GCA_937870855.1 uncultured Taibaiella sp. | reverse complement strand
TGAGCGACTGGAGCGCTCCTGTGGCTTGTGTGGTGATATGAGCGGTAAGTAGTAAGCGGTAAAGTAGTAAGCGGTAAGCAGTAAGTAGTAAGCGGTAAGCGGTAAGTAGTAAGTAGTAAGTAGTAAGCGGTAAAGTAGTAAGCAGTAAGTAGTAAGTAGTAAGCAGTAAGTAGTAAGTAGTAAGCAGTAAGTAGTAAGCAGTAAGCAAAAAAGGAGGGAGGCGACGCTTTGCCGTTTGGCAAGAAAAAAACGACCTGTCTGCCGGTATCTTCTTACTGCTTACCGCTTACTTAATGAATAGCGCATTACAAAGGAAATAATCATAAAAACCATTATTTTGCCGAAAAACCAAAACAAAATATGCTAAAGATCGGAGATGAATTCCGCCACAAATTCAGTTACACACAAGACGACGTTGACACATTTGCCCGCGTAAGTGGCGATACAAACCCACTGCACATAGACCCACAAGCCGGTAAGGATAGCATGTTTGGACGAAACATTATTCACGGCTTTCTTGGTGCGAGTGTTTTTACCAAAATATTTGGTGCGCTGTGGTATGTGGATGGACATGTGTATCTCAACCAAAGTATGAAATGGCTGAAGCCGATGTTTACCGACACAGAATACGAAGCGGTAGTGCGTGTAAAGGAAATATTTCCTGAAAAGAATCGCGTGCTGTATGAATGTGCAGTGTATGATGCGGCAAGCGGCGATCAAACAATTGCAGGGGAAGCAATGCTGCTGAATAAGAAGCAGTATGTGTGGAATTCATAGGAGTTGAAAGAAGCAAAAAAAACATAGAAAAGCGCCTGAGCGATCAGGCGCTTTCTTTTTATTGCTAAATGACAATGCTTTCGCTTTACAGGGGTGCACCCCAAATTTTCGCTTTTTAAAAACACATTCATACCGATGGGCTGCACCCATCGTTAGTAAATTTCGCCCTTTCAGGGCTTATCTTCAGCGAAAAATTGGGATGCACCCCTTTACAGACTAAGAATATTTCCTCTATTTTTAAACTTAAAATTATGTAGCTATGAAAAAACTCTTACCATTATTTATTGTGACGTGGCTGATACAATCAAACCTGAATGCACAAACGGGTATCTATGTTCCGAGTATGCACAAAACCGAAAGCCTCAGTATGAATTTCATGAAGAACCATAATGTTCCCGGTGGCACGGTGGCAATTACAAAAGATGGCAAACTGATTTACAATCGTGCATTTGGCTGGGCAAATACCGCAAAGAACGATTCTATGCGACCATACCATCTGCTGCGCATTGCGAGTAACTCGAAGGCCATCACCGGAATTGCTGTTATGAAGCTCGTAGAAAACAATCAGTTGAGCCTTGACGATACTGTTTTTGGCGCTAATAAAATTCTTAATCACCCGTATTATCTCAATGCCATTTCCGACCAGCGCATTTACAATATCACTGTTCGGCAACTACTGGAACATACCGCAGGATGGGACAGGGGCATAGGTTGCGATGGGTATTCTCATTGCGATCCCATTGGCTTTCCTCTACACGTAACAAACGTATTGGGCGAGGGCAATCCGGTACAAGACACCACTCTTATCAAATTCCTTCTCACCAAGGGATTAAATCACAATCCGGGAACAACCTACGCTTATTCAAACATTACTTACCTGATGTTGGCCAAAGTGATCGAAAAGAAGACTGGCATGAGTTACGAAAGCTATGTTTCTTCAGTTATTATGCAACCAGTGGGGCTTTGTGATATGCATCTTGGAAAAAATCTTTTAGCAAACAAACAAGAACGTGAAGGAGAATATATAGCAACGCCCACTACACTATCGGCGTATGGCAACAATCAGATGGTGCCGTGGCAATACGGTGGCTGGAACCTCGAAGCAATGCATGCACACGGCGGCTGGATAAGCACTTCTGCAGACTACACAAGGATGATCTTGGCGGTGGACAATTTCAGCACTGTGCCAGACATACTGAACAGCAGCACTATTACTACCATGACCACCGCATCGCCCGTAACAGGCGGCTATGCAATGGGCTGGTCGGTTAATTCGTTTGGCAACTGGTGGCACACCGGTTCGCTCGATGGTACAAGTGCGTTTATGGCAAGAACAAACAATGGTTATACCTGGGCGTTTCACTTTAATACAAGAGCAGGCGGTAATTTCTGGAATCAATTGGATGCGCTACCGTGGAATTGTATAGCAGCTACAACCAATTTCCCAACACACGACTTATTTGCACCTTCACTACAGGCAGGCAACTTATCAATTACGAAAGCGGGAAGTACAAACGTAAATCTTAGCTGGACAAATGGTAATGGAGACAAGCGAATTGTGGTTGCATCAGAAAACAATTTACCTGCCACTTATCCACTCGATGGAAAGACCTACAATGCGGGTGCAAACTTTGGAAGTGGTGATAATATCGGAAGCAGTGCCTACATCGTTTATAATGGAAATGGAAATGGGATAACTGTTACAGGGCTGGATTCTACGAAAACTTATGCCTTCACAGTGTATGAATATTTTGAGAACAGCAACACGGGAAATAATGCTGTTTATAAACTGGGCTGTAATGAAAAGAAAACGATAAGCATGTCGGCTACTTCTGTAACCAATATGGAAATGGAGCAGTTTCATATCCGTCCAAACCCGGCCCAAGAATGGGTGAAGATTTCGATGCCGGAAAATATGACGACTGAAATTTCAATTGTGGATATGGCAGGCAGAGAGATGTTCAGAGGGATGGCAACAAACAACACAAGCATTGACATTTCGCAACTTGCAAAAGGAATTTACACAGTCAATTTTTTTAGAGGTGACGGGAGAATTTCCCGAAAATTAGTAAAGCTCTAAAATGTAAAAGCGCCTGATCTCTCGGGCGCTTTTTACTTATTTTCATTGTTACTGTTGCATCAGTTCAATTCACCCACCATTTCCACAGGCTTCACCCATTCATCAAATTGCTCGGCAGTAAGATAGCCAAGATCAATTGCTGTTTCTTTCAAAGTCTTTCCTTGTTTGTGTGCTGTCTGTGCAATCTCTGCTGCTTTGTAATAACCAATCTTGGTGTTGAGAGAAGTTACCAGCATCAGTGAGTTATTCAGGTGCTGATCAATATTCTTTTGAATTGGTTCGAGACCTATGGCACATTTATCATTGAAGCTTACGCAACCCTCACCTATCAATCTTGCACTATGCAGGAAGTTGTAGATCATCATTGGCTTAAAAACATTCAGCTCAAAATGACCGTTCGATCCGCCAATGTTGATGGAAACATCATTGCCCATTACCTGTGCTGCAATCATGGTAAGCGCTTCGCATTGTGTAGGATTTACCTTGCCCGGCATGATGGAAGAACCCGGTTCATTGTCAGGAATAAATAGCTCGCCAATTCCTGATCGAGGTCCTGAACTAAGCATACGAATATCGTTTGCAATCTTCATCAAACTTACCGCAACAGTTTTCAATGCGCCATGTGCCTCTACAATCGCATCGTGTGCAGCAAGGCTTTCAAATTTATTTTCGGCAGTAATGAAAGGAATGCCTGTAAGTTCGGCGATCTTTTCTGCTACTTTCACTGCATAACCTTTTGGTGTATTGATTCCTGTACCAACTGCTGTGCCGCCAAGTGCAAGCTCACTAAGATGTGCGAGTGTATTATTAATAGCTCGCAGACCATGATCTAACTGAGAAACATAACCGCTAATTTCCTGACCGAGTGTGAGCGGTGTTGCATCCATAAAATGCGTCCGACCAATCTTCACCACATGCATGTATTCCTTCGATTTTGCAGCCAGCGTATCGCGCAGTTTTTTCAAACCAGGAATGGTTACGTCCACCAGCATTTTGTATGCAGCAATGTGCATAGCCGTAGGAAAAGTATCATTAGATGACTGCGATTTATTTACATCATCATTTGGATGAACAAACTTTTCTTTATCGGTAAGCTGACCACCATTGATAACGTGTGCACGGTAAGCAACCACTTCGTTCACGTTCATATTGCTCTGCGTACCCGAACCTGTTTGCCACACTACCAGCGGAAATTCATTGTCTAGTTTTCCTTCCAGTATTTCGTCGCATACCTGTGCAATCAGTTTTGCTTTTTCATCAGCAAGCACGCCAAGTTCATTATTTGTAAGCGCAGCCGCTTTCTTTAAATAAGCAAAAGCCCGGATAATTTCCATTGGCATCCTGTTGATGTCCTGAGCAATCTTAAAGTTTTCTATTGAGCGCTGTGTTTGCGCGCCATACATTGCATTAACGGGCACTTTCACTTCGCCCATTGTGTCTTTCTCAATACGGTAGTCCATTATGATTTGATGATTTGATAATGTGGTGATTTGATAATTGCATTGCGTCTTCGCGACTTTGCGTGATACTCCAATTTAAATCGCCGCAAAGGTAAATTGATTTGTTTCTTAACCGGAATTTTTGGGATGAAAGATTAACCTATTACCTCAACAAAACATCTTCTACCGATATACTGCTCCTACGGAGCAAGCCCATGACTTTCTCTGTGCCTCTATTATTCTGTTACCTCTGTGTGAAACTTCAGACTACGAATCCGTTGCGTGAAATCCATTACCCCGATAATCGTAGATTTGCGGCGTGAAAAAATGGTTGCTCCTTTCTTGCCTCACTGCTTCTATGCTATTTGCGAGTTCATTCAGCAAGCAGGAAAAGACCACGCAGGAAAAACTCGGCGAGATGCTTTTCTTCGATCCTATTCTTTCCGAAAACAAAACCATCAGTTGCACCTCTTGCCACAAACCTGAATTTGCGTTTGCCGATACCAGCGCATTCAGTATAGGTGTTCATGGAAAAACAGGAAAAAGAAATACCCCTTCCGCTATGAATATGAGTTCGCGCGAAGGTTTTTTCTGGGATGGACGTGCAGCAACATTGGAAGACCAGGCTTTGTTTCCAATCGAAGACCCTAATGAAATGAACCTACCAATTGCCACCGCAGTTTGGCGATTGAACAACAGCAAAAAATACCGCTCCGTTTTCTATTCCGTATTCAAACAATATCCTAACAAGAAAAACCTCGGCGCGGCAATAGCAGCTTACGAGCGAACATTAGAAACAAGCAGCACTCCAAACGACCGTTGGCTACAGGACAAACCCAATGAAGAGGAAGGGTAGTTTTTCGTGAAAAAGGAAAATGCTTTGACTGTCATTTTACCCCAGATTTTACCGGAGATGAATTTCGTAGCATTGGCTTATTCGATGGACAAAAACACAACGACAGCGGCAGGTACAACATCACCAAAAATCCTGACGATCTTGGCAAGTTTAAAGTGCCGGGATTGCGTAATGTGGCAGTTACCGCTCCGTACATGCACGATGGCAGCATGAAGACTTTGCGCGAGGTGATTGATTACTACGATAATCCTCATGCAGCGCTTCCTACCGGCATGAACCGCGATACAGTTTTGCGCGATCCTTTGCGACTAACCGAGCAAGAAAAGCAAGACCTCGAAGCATTTCTTCATGCGCTGACGGACGATAGGTTTGCAAAGAAACAATAAAGCGTCAGGAATCAGGATTAGCACAGTATCGCGAAGTGTCCCATTTTCAATCCTTATGATTATGGCTTATATTTATATTTCAGACACATTTTTCCATGAAAAAACTTGCCTTCATTTTCGTTTTGCTGGTATTGACCCAAATGAATTTATATGGACAAACTTACTGTCCGGTAAGTTTTCCGGGTGGGGTTGCACCAATAACTTCTGTTAAATTCGGAGCAGTGAATAATTCGAGTGCAACAGTCAGCACTACAGCCCACGAACTGTTTACCAGCACAATTGACACTATTTATGGAGGCGTTATTGAATTGGTGGTACGAGGAAATACTGGTGGGAACTTTACGGATAGCATCACAGCATATTTTGATTGGAACAGCGATGGCGATTTCTTAGACACTTTTGAAGTTTACCACATTGGCACTATAACTAACTCAGGTGGCAACAATCTCACCGAAGCGGCAATTGCCCTAATCCCTACCTACAATGTCTTTTCAAGTGTGGACACTGTGCGAATGAGAATAGTGAAAAAACGCGGCGTTTCAGGAAGTTCGTGCAATACGAGCGGAATAGGCCAGGCAGAAGATTACGATCTGTGTTTTATTGGTAGCTTCCCTTGTGCGGGCACGCCCAATGCAGGAATAGCATCTGTGTCTTCTGCGTATTTATGCAACAACACAGCGTTTGTGTTATCTCTTTCGGGGTACACTTTTAGTCATTCACATTCATGGCAATGGCAGGAGTCTCCGAAGGGACTTAATATTTGGACTAATATATCGGGCGCTACTACCCCTACATTTATTGTACAGGGAATAACATCAGCAAAGGACTACATGATTATTGCTACATGCGCAAATGCAGGCGGTTTTGATATATCAAACGTGGTGAGCGTCTCCAACTCTTACGCCTCATTCACCAACAACAGTCCGGTTTGCGTTGGAGACACCATCAATGTCGCAATGAACCCTTGTCCAAATTGCAGTGTCTCTATTTTTGGCCCAGGCGGCTTTTCTGATTCGCAGAG
>CALMWT010000017.1 GCA_937870855.1 uncultured Taibaiella sp. | reverse complement strand
CTACCATGAACGACGGCGCGGCCGCACTCGTGCTGATGAGCAAGGAGAAAGCAGATGCTTTAGGGTTGAAACCTATTGCAAAGATTCGTGCTTATGCGGATGCAGAGCAGGCACCTGAGTGGTTTACTACTACACCTTCTATTGCAGTGCCAAAGGCTGTAGCAAAAGCAGGTCTTAAGATGGAAGAAGTAGCATACTTTGAGCTGAATGAAGCTTTTAGTGTAGTGGGTATCGTCAACACTCAAAAAATGAATCTTAAACCAGATCAGGTAAATGTAAATGGTGGCGCAGTATCACTGGGTCATCCTCTTGGTGCCAGCGGTGCACGCATCATTGTCACCCTCATCAACGTACTGCAACAGAAAAATGCAAAGTATGGTGCAGCTGGTATTTGCAATGGTGGCGGCGGGGCAAGCGCTATAGTTATTGAACGGATGTAACCTACACTGCAACTATATCTCATAAAAAAAGAACTGCGCGAACAGTTCTTTTTTTATGGGCAATTTTGTACCGCGATGGAGAAACGCTACTTAAGTGCAGCAAGTGCCGTTGCCAGTCTGCCCATTGCCTCTTCCAGGTTGCTCATTGATGTGGCAAACGATATGCGAATACATTGTGTATTACCAAAAGCAGCTCCGTTTACTGTGCTTACATGCGCGTTGTGCAACAAGTACATGCAAAGGTCTTCATCGTTATTGATGGTGGTAGTGCCATCTGTTTTACCGAAGAACGAACTAATATCGGGGAAGGCATAAAATGCGCCCTTAGGATTGTTGATCTTCACGCCCGGCATCTTGCTAAGTTCCTGAATCACAAAATCTCTTCGCTGCCTAAAGGCTTCCTTCATTTTTTCTGTAGGCGAAAGATTACTTCGGAGTGCTGCAATAGAGGCGCGTTGGGCAATAGCATTGGTACCGGAGGTAAACTGACCTTGTAGCTTTTCGCAAGCCTGCACTATTTCTTTCGGACCTGCAAGATAGCCTACACGCCAGCCCGTCATCGCAAATCCTTTCGACATTCCGTTTACTATCATCACCCGATCTTTCAACGCTTCAAACTGTGCAATGCTTTCGTGTTTGCCACTGTAGTTGATGTACTCGTAAATCTCATCGCTAATAATAGCTACCTGCGGGTGCCTTTTGAAAACCTCTGCAAGTGCAGCCAACTCATCATGCGTATATACGCTACCTGTAGGGTTGCAGGGCGATGAGAATATGAACAACTTTGTATTTGGCGTTATGGCTGCTTCGAGTTGTGCGGCAGTGAGTTTGAAATCAGTATCAATAGAGCAGGGAAGATATTTCACCACTCCTTCCGAAAGCGTAACCAATGCGCTGTAAGTAACCCAGTAGGGAGTAGGAATAATAACTTCATCCCCGGGGTTAATGAGGCAAAGGACTGCATTTGCCAAGGATTGTTTAGCGCCTGTGGAAACGATTATGTTTTCCGGATTGTAATGGAGATTGTTGTCTCGTTTCAGTTTTTCACAAATTGCTTCGCGTAGTTCGGGCATACCGGCTACGGGAGTGTATTTGGTGTAGCCTTGTTGCATGGCTTCGTTAGCGGCAGTGCAAATATGTTCGGGTGTAATAAAATCTGGCTCACCGAGACTTAGGTCTATGATGTTGGCTCCTTGTGCGCGCAACTCACGCCCAAGTTTTGCCATTTTAATAGTTTGTGGTTCTTCGATGCGGTCGAGTCGCTTGGCTAATTCCATGATTTTGTAATTCGGTGGAAATAAATAAGCAGCAAATCTAAAGAAGTGCTGCTTAGTATGTTGATGTGAAGATAAAATGTTTTATACCTGCGCGCGGTTTGCCATAAAGAAATAAAGCGCTATTGCCAATACAATTATCAGCCCTATTACAACGCTTAGCAACGTGATTGTTTTCTTATAAGCCTTGTTGATGGTTTTTACTTTGTGTAGCTCGCTAATGTTGTTCAGCACATTTTCTGTACGCGAAAAAGCTGTTTCACCTTTTACTACATAATCGTATGCGCCGTACTTCATACTATCTATGGCTACATCTATTTTATCCTGCCCCGATAGCATGATCACCTGTACTTCAGGATGCTTATCCTTTAGGAGTTTCAGGATTTCAACGCCATTTTTTGCATCGCGTTTCTGCGCGCTCAAATGGTAATCGAGGACAATAATTTCAGGATTAAGACTCATGCTTTTGAGCATGTCTTCTCCGTTTTCAAAAGTTTTAATTTCATAGAGAAAACGCTCATTGAGATAATCCTTGAGCATTTCGTTCTGGATCGGTTCATCGTCCACTAAAAATATGTAGCGCTTGTCTGCCATGATTTGTTATGTTCAATTTCGTAGAAAAATAGAAAAAAATATTAGAAAGAAGAATTGGACGGCTATGATTTTTGTTATCCGATTTTTTATGATCTGCATTTACCTCAAAGCTACTAACCCTTCACCGCATTCAGTTCTCCAAATGCCTTCTCACAAACTCTGTTAAGATTTGCAATCAGTGGGGGAAGCCGGTCTGAGTGTCCGGCTTCAGTGGCCGTCTGTTCGATGAGAAAAATATGACTGATTTCCTCTTTCACACCCATGTAGGAGAGCTGCGGTTTCAATGAATGAGCCGCGATCTTTACACTATTAAAATCTTTTTCAGCGTATGCAGCATCCACCTGCTTGAGCAGTCTTGGCGCATTTTCGAGAAACATGCCAATGTATTTGTTCATTTTTTCTTTACTGCCTCCGGTAAACTGTTGCAGAAATTGCATGTCAATGATCTTGTCGGGAAGTGGTGGTAACACTACAGGGTTATCTTTTAAGGGTTCATTTTTTTTGTTATTTCCTTTCACTCCATTCTCTTCCAGCACGCTTGCCATTTTCAATAAAAGTTCGTTTGGATGAAAAGGCTTTGCAACGTAAGCGTTCATGCCTGCGCTAAAATAACCCTGCACATCTTCCTGTAAAACATTTGCCGTCATTGCTATGATCTTTGTGTCTTTTTTGGGAGTTGGCAAGGCACGAATTGCTTTTGTTGCAGCTACACCATCCATCACCGGCATTTGTATATCCATTAGCACAATGTCGTAATGCTCTTGCTCTACCCGTTTCACAGCCTCCTTACCGTTCACTGCAATATCTATCTCTATGTCCGGTATCAATTCTTTAAGCGTGTCTTCGGCTACCATCCTGTTAAATTCATTGTCTTCTACCAGCAGTAGTTTCACTTTGTTCAACCGCTTTAGCGTCACTTCATCCACTACAGTTGTTACATCTCCCGTAGTTTGTACGTCCGACTCTTCAAGCTGAAGGTGAACAGTAAAAGTTGTTCCCTTTCCAAGTTGGCTTTTTACGGTAATGTCTCCGTGCATTAGTGAGGCAAGTTGTTTGGAGATGGTAAGTCCAAGCCCCGTGCCGCCAAATTTTCTGGCAACATCGGTTCCTGCTTGTGTAAAACTCTCAAATATTCGCTCCACATAATCCGGTGCTATGCCAATTCCGGTATCGGTTACATCGAGTTCCAGCCAATATTTTTTCCCTTCTTTCTTGTGTATTCTTGCGTGTATTTCTACATATCCCTTCTCAGTAAATTTTACAGCATTTCCTGCAAGATTTATAAGTATCTGATTGATGCGGGTAGGGTCGCCGACAAGGCGATGAGGAACGGTTGCGTCCAATTGTATTCTTAAATCAATGTTTTTTTCCTCTGCTTTAAACATCAGCATATCGCGTACACTTTGCACCACTTCGCGCAGCGAAAAATCTGTTTGTTCGATAATTATTTTCCCTGCTTCAATTTTTGAGAGGTCGAGAATATCATTGATGATGACAAGCAGATTGTCCGCAGATTGTCGGATAGCTTTCAGGTAACGCATCTGATCCTCGCGTGGTTCTTTGCCCAGCAACAAGCGTGTCATCCCTACAATTGCATTCATTGGTGTGCGGATTTCATGACTCATGTTTGCCATGAATTGTTGTTTGAGTTGGGCAGTTCGTTCTGCAACTTCTTTTTCCTTTTGGGCAAGCTCTATTTGCTGTCTGATTTGCAGATTGCGAAGTTTGTTGAAAGTGGTTTGCTTAAAAATTTCTTCTTTCAATTGTTCGTAAGCTTTTAGGTGATGAAAAGCTTTCGGGATATTTCCCATCTGGTCGTACAAAGTGGAAAGCACCTCATGCACACTCATCACATCATGCCTGCGCGAATACTCATCGGCAAGCACCAGCGCCGACTCCAGGTATTGCAACGATTGCCTGTAATTTCCTTCTTCCAGAAACATTCGACCGATATAGAAATGGCAGATAATCTGCACTTCAACATTACCCATTGTCTGTGCGCAGTCTAATGCCTGTCGCAGGTATTTGTTGGCATTTTCAAAATCATTCATTTTGTAAAACACCTTTCCCATCCCACTTTCCGCCATGATGTAGGCTCCGGTTTCAGGCTCCGACTGACGATGGTTTTCTTCAAAATATCTCAGCGCTTCATTGAATTGTTCTTGTTTGAAATAAATATTACCAAGCGTGTTGTGAATGGAAATCAAACGGCTGGTATCATGCGCTTTTTCGAAAATGGGAAGGCAACGCAGTGCGTACTCAAGTGCGCTGTCGTAGTCGTTAAGGTCGTAAAGAAGATTGGATATGCTTGTGAGGTTTACTGATTGAAGAAATTCATCTCCCAGTTCTTCATTTATTGCAAGCGCGGATTCATAATAACTTAGTGCATTTCCCAGATCACCCAGATCGCGGTAGATGTTCCCGAAATTGTTGAGGACACGTGCTTCCAGCCTTCTGTCCTTTGCTTTTTTTGCCAAAGCATTTGCCAGGTGCAAAGTCTCTAAGCCTAGTTCGTATTCGCCTTGCAACCAATAGCATGAACCTTTTAGATTGTAGCCTCTTCCTAATCCGCGTCTGTAATTAATTTTTTTCGAACGTTCCAGTATCTCGTCCGCCATTTCCGAGGTGCGCTCCACATCGAAGTTGCGAATCTCTACAGCTATGTCCACAAGTTTGTCTATTCGCTCTTTTTCATCGGTGAGCAAATCATATTCCTGATGAAGTTGTTTGAGGCGAGGTGTGTCCATTGTTTTTAGATTTATTGTCAAAAAATTCCAATAAGCGATTCAAATAATTCACTAGTCAATACTTGCGCAAAATTCGTTTCGCTGAATCAAATATATTTCTCACGAGATAAAGAAGCATTTGGAAAGTAAGGGAAATCTACCGACAGTTAAAATACGCATTGGGTAATCAAGGAGATCAAATTTACGAACAGTGTTTTCATTCTCTTGAATTCTTGTCTTAGGGTGTTTCTGCCATCCAGTCAGCATTGTATGTGCGGCCTTAAACTTGGGAAGCTAAGTGTATGCAGCTTTTTCGCACTCATTATGATTCCACTGTTTCCGCACCTTACTTAGCGCCCGAAGCATTTATCGTGTATGTTGTTTCCGCCAGTCAGGAGCTTGGCTGGACGACTAAATATGTTTCACCATCGGGCATTATTGCAAAACCTCAGGGAAGCATTACTGCGAATACACAGGAAGTCGTAGTTCGGAAAACGAAGCGAGGCTATGTAATTAAAAGTGAGAACAGCGATAACTCGTTACGCGATTGGGGAATGGCAGAAAAGCATGTGCGCACTATGAAGGATGCAATAGCAGGGCAGATCGCCATATTGTCTGCGGAAGAAATTGCTTACCGCTATGAGATCATCTTCCCTCATTTACAAACGCAGGATGATAAGCTGGAGGAGCGTCGTTATGAATTGGAGCATAAAAAAGATGGCTGGTGGAGCTTTCTGAAACCGGTGAGGGGTTATAGCGTTACGCCTGTTGTGCTGATGATTAATGTGCTGGTTTTTTTGTTGATGGTTGCTTTTGGTGCGTCTCCCATAGAGCCTTCTGCGCGTCAGGTATTTGACTGGGGTGGCAACTGGGGCACGGCTACGATGAATGGCGATTGGTGGCGGTTGGTAACTGCGGCCTTTGTGCATATTGGTTTTGTGCATCTTTTCATGAATATGGCAGCGCTAGTATATATAGGCGCTTTTCTGGAGCCGCTTATCGGTACCGGCAAATTTGTATCTGCGTATCTGATTACCGCAGTTGCAGGGAGTTTGCTTGGTTCAGTTATCCATCCCGATACGATTAGTGCAGGTGCTTCCGGTGCTATATTCGGTATGTTTGGTGTGCTGCTTTCGCTCCTTACCACGAAACTTATACCCGCTGATATTCGTAAGCGTCTTTTGTTGCTGATGGGTTTTTATGTGGTTTATAATCTGCTTTATGGAATGAAAGAAGGAGTAGATA
>CALMWT010000016.1 GCA_937870855.1 uncultured Taibaiella sp. | reverse complement strand
CTTTTACTTCATGCCCTAAGAAATCTTCTGCAGTCTTCTTCATTTTCTGAAGTACCATAGCAGAAATCTCCTGCGGAGTGTACATGCGACCATCAATATCTACACGAGGAGTATTGTTGTCTCCCTTTACGATCTTGTAAGAATGGTGTGTCATTTCTCCGGTTACTTCGTCAAAGCGACGACCCATGTAACGTTTGATAGACATGATGGTGTTCATAGGGTTGGTAATAGCCTGACGCTTTGCAGGATCACCCACCTTACGTTCGCCATTTTTCAAAAAAGCCACTACCGACGGAGTGGTGCGACGACCTTCATCATTCGCAATTACCACCGGCTCGTTACCTTCCATTACAGCTACACACGAGTTGGTAGTTCCTAAGTCAATGCCAATAATCTTTGCCATAAGTATTTAATGTTTTTATTTTTTATTTCTGGGTTCTTTGTAGTTGTCAATGAATATGCCACATGGCAAGTCCCGGCAATATTGTCAGACCTGCTGACAAAGGGAAATAAAAATGCCCTGATCGTTTGAAATCAAGGCATGTGAAATTAGAAAGAGTGAATTATTGTCAAGGATCTGCACGTTGCTTTTGGATATTCAGGCTTCTCGTGTTCTCGCTGCCATTTAACATGTTGAGTGTTTCATCGTCTATGTAAGCATTTCTGAGAACGCGGGTAGTTTTTGAAGAGAAAAGTCCGAAAACGTCTTTGCCTCTTATGTTCGTATATAGCGGTTTGATTTGATCGGCAGTTAACCCACTCGACTGAATTTGAAGTGTGTTGATATAGTCAGAATATTCTTTGCCCGCTCCGTAAACTACAATTTCACAACTGTCCATGTATCGCGCGATACCCTGAGGGGCAGCGCCCATTGCCGACTGTAAAAACGCAATTATTTTAGAGTTATCAACTTCAAGTCTGCCTTCCTTTATATCATCTATAGAACTAAGTCGGGTAAAAACGAAACTTGCTGAGTCTCTCACTCCTGGGTCTGCTGAGTTAGGTACTTTTTCCACCCAGTGAAAACGAATGGCAGCTTCTAAATAATAAGCATTACCGGCATTTACATAAAAGCTGAACGTACTTCCGCTTTTTGTAGGATCGGTGCTAGCAAAATTGATTCGCTTATTTTGAGTAGCGCCTAATACTGTGAGGGTGGCTGTATCAACCAATTGAATGTCGGCAGAATCAACCGTGTTAGTAGCGCGGTTATTAATTACGAGTCTGTAAGTCAAAGACGACTTTAGCAACTTCTTGAACTTGTACGCATAGTTTGGCGTGCGGAAAAAAACACCGGAGTCTTTCACATACCCCTCGTTCTCCATGTTCACACGTTGCAAAAGCATAGGCTGACCCACCACTGCATTTCCCGACATCTCTTTTATCATTACGTCCAGATCGCCTTCCTTGTAAAAGTTGGAATCTGAAACCTTCGCCATGTCGAAAGCATTCTTCGATTCGTCGAGAAAAGTCTTTTGAATTCGGATGTAGTGTGCGGTATCTTTCATGTCAAGTATTCCATACACTACCGTTACAGGTTTGTAAGGAGCACTCACTTCAAAATCTTCCGAACAACTTTGAAAACCAAGCACACTTGAAAGAGCGAGAACAGAAAATAGTATTTTTTTCATTTGGTACTTTACGAGGCTGACAAAGATAGCGGTTCTGAATAATTGCAAAGATCAATTTGCCATGTCTGGTGGAAATTGACATAAGTTTTACGATTTGTCGGAAGTTAGGAGCGCAATCAATTATTTTTGTTCGCAAACAATACACTAAGATGACGCTTGCTGCGCAAATAAGACTGGCTGCTGAGGATGCTTTGAAACATTTATTTCCTGAAACCGAAATTCCTGCCGGTACAATCACGGTAAATCAAACAAAGCCTGAATTTAAAGGAGATTATACCATTGTTCTGTTTCCTTTCTTAAAACTATTGCGGACAAAGCCTGATGTGTTAGGGAATCAATTAGGTAACTATTTTTTAGAAAAAACAGACCTGTTTACAGAATTTCAAATTGTAAGTGGCTTTTTGAATTTAACGGTGCGCGATAATTATTGGTCATCGTTTTTGCAAAACCATTTCAACGATCCTCATTTCGGAGAAAAACCAAAGCACGATCATCGGGTGATGGTGGAATATTCTTCTCCCAACACTAATAAACCTTTGCACTTCGGGCATCTCAGAAATATCTTTCTCGGCTATGCAGTGGGAGAAATTTTAAAAGCTAACGGACAACAAGTAGTAAAAGCTAATCTTGTAAATGATCGCGGTATCCATATCTGCAAATCAATGATTGCCTGGCAGCGCTATGCAAATGGCGCTACGCCGGAAAGTCTGAACACTAAAGGCGATCATCTGGTTGGTGACTATTACGTGAAGTTTAATGACGCTTACAAAGCAGAAGTTTCAGGATTGGTTTCGGAAGGGATGGACGAAACAGTAGCAGAAAAGGAAGCGCCCATCATGAAGGAAGCGCAGGAAATGTTGCGCAAATGGGAAGCCAATGACCCGGAAACAAAAAAACTTTGGGAAACGATGAATGGCTGGGTGTACGAGGGTTTTCATATTTCTTATCAGAGACTGGGCGTTGATTTTGATAAATGGTATTACGAGAGCGATACTTATCTTCTTGGAAAAACTATCGTGGAAGAGGGGTTGAGGAAAGGTGTGTTGTTTAAAAAAGAAGATGGCTCCGTGTGGATTGATCTGACTGATGAAGGTTTGGATCAGAAATTATTGTTGCGTGCAGATGGCACTTCCGTTTACATCACGCAAGATCTGGGTACAGCAAAATTGAAATTCAACGATTACAAACTGAACCAAAGTCTCTACGTGATCGGAGATGAGCAGAATTATCACATGCAGGTGCTAAAGCTGATCCTGAAAAAACTTGGCGAGCCTTGCGCTGACGGTATTTACCATCTTTCTTATGGCATGGTAGAATTACCGACCGGAAGAATGAAGAGCCGTGAAGGAACAGTGGTGGACGCTGATGACATGATGGATGAAATGATTGCACTTGCAAAAGAACAAACCGAACAGGCAGGAAAAACAGAAGGTTTTACTCAAGAAGAACTTGACAAACTTTACGAAACAATTGGGATGGGGGCGTTGAAGTTCTATCTGCTGCGTGTTGACCCGAAAAAGAAAATGATCTTCGATCCAAAAGAGTCCATAGACCTGCATGGTTTTACAGCAACGTTCATTCAATATGCACATGCACGTATTTGTTCTATTCTCAGAAAAGAAGGTTGTCCACTGAAACCCGATAGTACGAAATTTCAGTCGCTTGTTTTATCGCAACCATTAGCTCCCGCAGAAAAAATGCTTGCTTTGATAATAGAACAATATCCTTCTATTTTGGAAACAGCAGCCCAGGAATATAATCCCTCGGCAATGTGCAATTATTCGTTTCAGTTAGCACAGCAATTCAATTCTTTTTACGACGAGCATAGCATTTCAAAAGCAGAGAATGAAGAGAAAAAACAATTTAGGTTATTACTCATTATTATGACGGCTTCCGTTCTTCGTCATGCAATGAATTTGTGTGGCATCAGGTTGCCGGAAAAAATGTAGCGTTAAGAAAATCTTTGGAACTTATGAGCTTACGGCGGTATGCTTTCTTAGTCTTTATCGAAAAGCATATTATCATGAAAACATCAAGAAATCAGAATAACCGGCAAAACAGTCTTCCCGCAACTCTGTTTAGCCAGAAGTAATAGGTTGGTGGCGACACGAACCAAGGCAGAGGCGTTCGAAGGAAGGATAGACAATTATCATGTCAGTGTTCAATTCAAGTTAATAGTTCGCGCTTGCACCCGTACATCCGTATAATTTATAGTCTTTCACTTCAAAATGTGTTCGTCCAGATATTTTATTGAAAGCTCATCCTCAAACCCAAAAAATGTCAATAATGACTTTATCCGTTCGAACTTTTCTTTATTGGAATGTCCCGTTTCAACACAGTAGGTATCGCTAATTTCTACAGGGGCCCGCAGCCTATCCTTTTCCTCGTTTTTTACAAGGACTATCCTTGAATCCACAGCGTGGGCTAACAATGCTTCAGTCTCCAGTTCGTATAGTTGCCTAATAACTTCAACAAACAACTTCGCAACTTCTTTGACTTCTAGTCGGTTATCAAAAAACACTGCATACTCGAGCTTTTTGAACGTAGGATCTTCAGCGTCAAAAATGTTTACCTCACTTTCATCGTCCACCTGTTGCATTTCGATTTTAGGTAATTCCCAAATTTTGAGAAAACGTTCACCAATCTTGTCAGCTCGATGCTGAATTGAGTTCTTGTTCCAATTATCAAAACTCTTTAGTTCTCTATTCAGCCATAAGCGACTAAAAATGTAACCTTGTTCTTTACCTTGGTCATTCATATTCTTCTTTTCGAGAAAAGATTTGTTGCCAAGTTTACCGTTGTTGCCGGATAGTGTTAAGTTTCCAATAGTATTCAAAAGGTTCTCCTTGATGAAATTGTATTCCTCTGACTCCATCTCAACTTTCCAACGAGGGTCAGGATTTTGTGGGAAGATGTGCTCAATGGTAATAGCATCATTTCCATCAATGACCACAGACTCATTATTCTCAAAATTCTCCAACCGCTCAAACAGATAGCTTCTGTTCTTAGGCTTGATATTATACACATCCTTGTCTTTTAGGGCTGTTACCGTCTCAATATCCATTGGAAACCGTTGTACCCCTGTCCGTGAAAGCAGAGATTTTTGAACAGAATACAAATAGTTCGCCTTATCTACCTTGTCGTACAAACTCATGAAAATTTTATTCAAGGCATTTGTCGGAAGTCCTAAGATGAAGCGTCGCCATGTGAAAGTTTGAATCAGCGAAAGAATTTCGAGCAAGCATTGTTTGTCTATCACTTTTTCCTCAAAATCGTCGTAAACTTTCATCAGGAAGGGATAAGCTACATTAATCTCTATTTTATGTATATATTCAAGTTGTCTTTTGATTTCCTTGTCAGGTTCATTCGATGGGTTTACAAGCTTATTATAGTGCTGCGCTAACCTTTTCAAATCATTGAGTACTTCCGTCAAGGTATCTACGGTTGTTGTCGGATATTGAGCTTTGAATTTGATGTACACTTCCCCTTTATTCGGAATCTCTTTGTTTTTAAACGTCAGGTAATCACGAATAAAGTCGGAGACTTTACTTTTATTGATGTTCTCATCTTTTGCAAATCGTTCAATCACTTCCCAATATTCTCTAAACACGCGTTCCTGATCACTCCTTTTCAGTCCCATAAGAATATAGTTTCGGATAAGATCAGCCTGTGAAAGCTCTAAACCCGTAGAGTTTAAACTCTCAAATATCCTTTGCGGATTATCTCTGTAGCGATCTAAGGCTATGTCAACAAAAATGAGCTTGGATAAACCCCTATGAATTACTTCCGCATTCCCAGCGTTGATGGAGGATTTGAAAAAATTGAAATTTTCAATTATGCGTGAGTATCCTTTATATTGCTGTTCTGTTGCGCTTAAGATATGCCTGAGCGCCTCTTTATTATTATCGGTCGGCTTTAACTTCAGTTTTTCTTCTTCCGAGGCAAACTCATTAATGAGATAGGTTTTACTAAGCCTCAAAACACGTTGCATATCATTTTGATCTTTTGCAACGCGCATCAACGCTGAGTAGATCAGCGTAACGGTTGTCAGGCGCTGCTGACCGTCAATAATGGTTAGCTCTGTTAATCCCGAAGCAGAATAAACATCATCGTGTACATACACAATGCTTCCAACGAAGTGGGCGTTAATTTTGTTGTCACGCCCTGCTTCGATAATATCCTGTAGCAATTGTTTGCACTGAGTGAGTGTCCAATCATAGTTGCGCTGATAAACTGGAATCGCAAATGTTGTTTCGTTCGACGCGAGAAACTTCTCAATTTTGGTTTCGCTTGCCTTCATTGGATGCTAATTAGATAGTTGTTCATATTTACTATTGGCTTCGTTATTGATTTCCATCCATCCAGCCATCGCTTTCCTGATAGCCTTCTTTGAATCGAAGCTTTTTATTTTGATTTTACTCATTTTGAAATATTTATCTCGCGTTTGCGTAGTCTGAAGCAAAGCTTGTCAGCGGTGGACTAGGTCGTGATGGCACGCAGTCGCCCGACTGCAAACGTAAAACTTCTGTGATATATTTATGAATATTGGAGAAAGGTAGTTTATGCTTATTGTTCGGAGAACAATTGCCACTACGATGTAGTCGGGAACTACACAGAAGGACAGTAGAGAAAGAATAGCAAGTGAAAAACCACAATTTTCTCTACCGCAGGTATGCAATGAAATCGGTAGGAGGAATATTGGTAACACCCGCTTGGCGAAGCATGGTAATTAACTGTCCCCGATGAAAAGTGGAATGATTGAACACATGCAGTAATACATCTCCCACTTTATTTTTGTAAGGCTGACTTTTGCGGGTGTAATACTGCAACACATGATCGAATGCGGCATCATTGAATTGTCTCGTTACAAACTCCTGCAATTGAAAAGAAACTTCCTGCCATCTTACACAAGCTTCTTTGAAATCTCCCTGAAAACCATCTTCCGCCCATATCGGTTGCTCTGCAAGTTGCAAACGCTGAAGCCAGGTAAACTCGGCGCTCCAGATATGCGATACTGTTTTTTGAAGTGACGGAAAACTACTTACTATTTCCTTGTTCAATTGCGCCGCATCAAGCTTCATCATCACTTCAATAATGCGTTTGTTTGCCCATACATTATAGCCTGCGTATTGCAACAATGTTTCCTTCATTGTAACGTGTAACTTTGCGCACTAAAATAATAAGTCTGACAATGGCAGAGCATAAGAATTTTGGAATCGAATCTTTATGTGTTCACGGCGGGCATATTGAGGAAAGTAATCGTGCGCACCTCACACCCATCTATGCTTCGAGTACTTATACTTTCGATTCTGCCGAACATGCTGCATCCATCTTTCGCGGAGAAGATCAGGGGTATGTTTATGGAAGATTTGGAAACCCTACAATCAATGAAGCAGAAGAAAAAATTGCGCTGCTGGAAGCTTATGGATTAAAAGAAAAGAACGGAAAGCCCCTGCAACTAAAAGCTATTCTTCATGCTTCTGGAATGGCTGCCATTACAACCATGTTACTCAGCAATCTAAAAGCTGGCGACAAGATCATTACGCACTATTCTCTTTACGGTGGCACGCAGGAGTTATTGGATAAAATTCTTCCCAACCTCAATATTGAAGCAGTCGTTCTGGATTTCCATGACCTTGATGCCGTAGGGAAAGCAATTCTTTCCGACAAAAGCATTCGGTTGATGTACATTGAAACACCTGCGAACCCGACATTGCAATGCGTGGATATGGAAGCCTTAGCCGGTTTGGGGAAAGCGCACGAATTGATTGTTTGCGCAGACAACACTTTCGCTACACCTTATTTGCAACAACCTTTTAAGTACGATGTTGATTTTGTGATGCACTCCACCACCAAGTTTTTGAATGGACACGGAACAGCAGTTGGCGGAATATTGATTGGCAGAGATTTGGAGAAAATGAAAACGGTTGTTACAAAAACGCATCGTTTGCTGGGCGGCAACTGCAATGCGTTTGAGGCGTTCTTACTTACTAATGGATTAAGAACATTTGCCTTGCGCATGGAAAGACATTGCGATAATGCAATGAAGGTTGCAACATTTCTCGCACAGCACCCTGCAGTAGAAAAAGTAAATTATCTCGGACTAAAAGATCACCCGGATCATGAACTCTCGATGAAGCAAATGAAACATGCCGGCGCGGTGATGAGCTTTGAATTGAAAGGTGGATTTGATGTAGGCGTTCAGTTCATCAACAAACTAAAACTTTGCGTTCATGCCGTTTCGCTCGGCACATGTGACACTTTGGTTTCGCACCCGGCATCTACAACGCACTTTGGTGTGCCGAGAGAAAAAAGAATTGAGTTTGGAATTACAGATGGCTTGATAAGACTTAGCGTAGGCATTGAAACGGTGGAGGATATTATTGGGGATTTGGAAGAAGCATTGAATGTCTGAACAGGAATTAAACGAATTGAAGAATTACCAGAATTGCATGACTTACCATTACAACTTAGCGACTTTGCGACTCTGCGGTAAAATTGTCTGAACTGGGATTTATAGGATGAAAAGATTATCAGGATTGAATGACTTACGATTACAACTTAGCGTCTCCGCGACTCTGCGGTGAAATTATCTGAATCAGGATTTATAGGATGAAAAGATTACAGAACTTTTCGACTTTGCGATAAATAAAACTTAAACATGAACACAGTATATATCATAGATGCCATTCGTACGCCAATTGGAAAACATGGTGGATCACTTTCAACCGTAAGACCGGATGATTTGTTGGCGTATATTATCAAAACATTAGTCGAAAGAAATCCGAACGTTGACGTTAATGCAATAGAAGATGTAATTGCCGGTGCTGCAAATCAGGCAGGCGAAGATAATCGGGATGTAGCTCGTATGTCGGCGCTGCTTGCAGGTTTGCCCGTTACGGTTGGCGGCAATACTGTAAATCGTCTTTGTGCTTCGGGCTTGCAAGCTGTGATGGATGCATCGCGTGCTATTATGTGCGGTGATGGAGAAATTTTTATTGCAGGCGGCGTAGAATCTATGACGCGCGCGCCGTTTGTGATGTCGAAGGCTGAAAGTCCTTACCAACGTAAAGTGGAGATTTTCGACACGAGTATTGGCTGGCGTTTTATCAATGATAAATTAAGCAGCCTGCATTATCCTTATGCTATGGGAGAAACTGCCGAGAATGTGGCAGAGCGCTGGAATATCAGTCGCGAGGAGCAAGATCAGTTTGCATTTAATAGTCAGGAAAAATATTTTGCTGCAAAAGCTTCAAGTAAATTCAAAGAAGAAATAATTCCTGTAACCGTTGATTTGGGTAAAGGAAAATCTTTTGTTTTCGATACAGATGAACATCCGCGCGAAACTTCTTTAGAAAAACTTGCATCGTTAAAACCCGCTTTCAAAAAAGATGGAACAGTAACGGCGGGAAATTCAAGTGGTGTGAACGATGGCGCAGGGGCTTTGTTATTGGCATCCGAAGATGCTGTGAAAAAATACAACTTAAAGCCAATGGCAAAAGTGAAGTCTATGGCGATTACAGGTGTTGAGCCAGCTATCATGGGCATAGGACCCGTACCTGCTACTTTGAAAGCTTTGAAACGTGCGGGCTTGCAAGTAAGCGATATTGACCTGATAGAATTGAACGAGGCATTTGCATCACAAAGCATTGCCTGTATGCGCGATCTGGGATTGGAAGCCGCAAAAGTAAATGTGAACGGCGGATCAATTGCTTTGGGTCATCCACTCGGTTGCAGCGGCGCAAGAATTTCCACAACATTATTGTATGAACTGCGCAGGCGTGGCGGCAAGTATGGCCTTGCAACTATGTGTGTAGGCGTAGGACAAGGTGCGGCCGTTGTTTATGAAATGGTTGGCTAATTTGATGATTTGATAATGAGGTAATTTGATAATAGCTCAACGTGTTTTAACCTTTTAACTTTTGACTTTTGCATTTGAAAATAGACATCCACACGCACATCATGCCGGAGCACATTCCGAACTATTTCCAAAAGTTTGGTTATGGTGAATTCATTCATTTGGAACATCATTGTCCGGGTTGTGCGCGGATGATAAAAGGCGATAAGGTTTTCCGAGAAGTAGAACAAAATTGCTGGGAGCCGCAAGTGCGCATGAAGGAAATGGATATGACCGAAGTGGGCATGCAAGTGCTTTCAACTATTCCGGTTTTATTCAACTATTGGGCAAAGCCGGAACATGGTCTCGAAACTTCCCGCTTCTTCAACGATCATATTGCGCAGTGTGTAGAACAACATCCTGAGCGTTTTATCGGGATAGGAACGGTGCCTTTGCAGGATATTGATCTTGCGATTAAAGAGATGGAGCGATGCGTAAAAGAATTGAAAATGCCGGGGTTGGAAATCGGTTCTAACATCAACAATAAAAACCTTAGCGATCCCTATTTCGAACCATTCTGGAAAGCTGCAGAAGAATTGAATTGTTGCCTCTTCATTCATCCCTGGGAAATGATGGGGCAAAAAGACATGACTAAATACTGGCTGCCCTGGTTGGTAGGAATGCCTGCAGAAACGGCGCGTGCTATCGCATCAATGATCTTTGGTGGTGTGTTTGAACGTCATCCCAACTTGCGTGTTGCATTTGCGCATGGCGGCGGGAGTTTTCCATTTACGATTGGTAGAATTGAGCATGGCTTCAACGTGCGCCCTGATCTTTGTGCGATTGATAATGATGTGAACCCACGAAATTATCTTGGGAAATTCTGGATAGATTCTTTGGTACATGACCCTAAGACGCTGCAATACGTTATTGATGTAATAGGAGAAGAGAAGGTTTGCATGGGCAGCGACTATCCTTTTCCTTTGGGCGAACATCATCCCGGAAAGCTCATTGAAAGCATGAATGATTTTTCAAAAGAGCTGAAAGACAAATTGCTTTTTGAGAATGCGATGAGGTGGATGGGGAAGGAATAGCTATCATATAGCAACAAGGAACGCAGATTCTCATGATTTTATGATCTGCACCGATCTGTGAGATCAGTATTATCTGCGTTCTATCAATACAAAACATTCACGCTCCTCCCGCATTCGCTCTTCGCTTCTCATCTTCTGCTCCGCTGTTGTGTCGTCTGGTTTGAGGCACAGTGCGTTTTCCAAAACGGTAAGTGAAAGAAATATTCGCCACTCGTGTTTCCCGCTCGGCGGTAAAATCTTCCTTGTAACCAGTGTAAACAGATGTTGCGCTTGGATATCCTTTCCAGAAAATATCCTGAATATTGAAGCGCAATGTTGCCCGTTTGTCGAATAAATTTTTTTGAATACCCGCATTTATCATCCAAAGCGGTTGTACGGTCATGTATCCATACAGTTCTTTCGCCTGATACCAACCACCTAATTCTGCAGAAAAATCTGCTGGCAAAATGAATGTGTTAGTGGAGTTGACACTGAATGTTGGTCTGCCGCTGTTGAGCGGGGTGTTGGCAATTTTTCCCTCATAACGCGCGTAATAGGCATTGAAATTGATGACGTTGTTCCACCATTTTGTAATGGAAAAAGAGTACGAACCACTCAATCCTGCAAACAACATTCGGGCAAGATTCTTGTTGGTTTGCACAGTCACGGAATCTTCGACATCGCTGGGCTGAATCACTTCTGTAATGATGCCTTTGTTGATGCCATAAGTAAAGGTGGTAATGAACCTCTGCTTGTAAGTATGCTGCAACTCTATCGAATAAAACGACGCTGGTTGTAGTCTTGCATAACCTTCACGATAAGTGGTTTTATCAATAAAATATTTGAAAGGATTTAACTGTTGATAATTCGGTCTTTCAATTCTTCGGCTGAGTGTAATGCCCAAATCATTGATCTTGTTGAGATGATACTGAAATGCAAAACTCGGGAATAGCTGCGTGTAGGAATAGCTTGTGTCAAACGTTTGAGTCAAAGCTTTTTGTTCGAAATGAATATTGGTGTTCTCCAATCTTAAGCCTAATTGTCCGCTGAATTTTTCCCAATCTTTATTTGCATTTACATACGCGGCATTAATGTTTTCGTTGTAAATAAAATGATTGGTACGTGAGGAATCCAGCATATAATCACCTGTTGTTTTTACATGAAAAATGGGTTCGTTGTCGGCAGTGACAAAACTTGATTTTATACCAGCTTCCAGTCGCAAATTATTTTTCATAGGATTCGTAAAGTCTGCCTTCACCGAGCGAATTTGCGTGATACCGGTAAGATCACTTTTCAAGTAGTAATCGGGTTGGGTTTGACTTGCATCCACATATTGATATGCGGTAACAAAATGCTGATTGCTTTGATTGCCAAACCTGGCATAGTCCAGATCTAAACTTAATTCTTTTCCTGTACTGTCGAACGTATGTTTGAGATAAGTGTTAGCAGAATAATTGTAGTAAAAATTATCGTGTCTTCCGGTTGTATTGAAGCGATACAATAGCTCATCATTTTGTCCGAATGCTTTTGAAAAATTATCCGCTTTCGGATTGAAGGAGTTGGTAATAGCATTCACAGAAATGCCAATGGTTGTTCTTGCGGTGAGTGTGTAGTCAACCCCGATGTTTGCAATATGATTCTTGAAATCGAATACTGCGTTATTGTCCTGATCGTAGCGAAACAACTGGAGATCTCCTTTTGTAGTATCCAAAAATCTCCGGTTCAGCATCAGGTGATTGAACCATAGACGATAACCGTAATTATAGCTTGCATAGACATTAAACCTTTTGCTTCTAAAGTTTAGGTTTGCCCCTACCCCATATTTTGAGTAAACACCTTGTCCATAAGAAATATTTGCACTTCCGTTTGCACCAATACGTTGATCTTTTTTAAGAACGATGTTGATGATGCCTGCCGCGCCAGCCGCATCATAACGAGCACCAGGATTCGAGATAATTTCTATCCTGTCAACAGAATTTGCCGGCATACTTTTCAAAAGATTTGCAAGATCTGCGCCAGCCATCGGGGTTTGTTTTCCATTGATCCAAATCATCACGCCTTGCTTTCCTTTCAAAGAAATATTCTCGTTGTTATCTACCGATACGCCAGGCGATCTTTGCAACACTTCCATCACAGAAGAGCCTGCGCTCACGATGCTGTTTTCCACATTCACTACCAGTTTATCCGCCCGCACTTCAATGAATGGCTTTTGTGCGCGTATTGCAACTTCATTTAACTGTGTACTTTTTTCATACAAAATAATATCGGGCACTACTGCACTTCCGGTTACTGTGAATTTTCCGCTGTAAGTTTCAAAACCCGCAAGAACCACTTTCAATTCATAATCGCCTTTAGCAATTCCTTCAATCTTAAAGCCTCCTTCCTCATCCGAAAAATTTGCTTTAACCAATTTTCCACTGTCTTGTAGCAGCACAATATTGGCAGATGTCAAAGGATTTTTTTCTTTGTCCAGCACTCTTCCTGTCAAAGTATTTCCCTCACTTTGCGCAAAGCATGCCTGACTCAAAATAAACACCCCAAATAAGATTATCAACCCGTGCTTCATACAGTCCTGTTTGTTCTTTTCAAAAGTATCGGTGTGAATGTGGGTAGCCTTCACCCAATGCGGGTGAAAATGAATTTTTTGACATCACCTTTAAGGGGTGAATTTTAGTTTCCAGAGAAAAGTTTCCCGCAGAATTTTCTTAGAAAAAAAGTTTCCCGCAAATACTCACAGAGAGAATTTTCCCGCAGAAACTCGCAGAAATGTTCGCAGAAGACACAGAACTAAAGAGAGTGCTATTCCGGATTTTTTTTCTGCGAGCATCTGCGCAAGCGGCACAATTTGTATCTGTGGTTTCTGCGGGAAAAAGCTAAGGAACATATTCGCAGGAAAAAGAAATGCCTTAATTTGTATTTATGCACGAGAACGATATTTCTTACCTTATACATGATGCAATTTTGAAAACAATTTTTAGAAAGGTGAATGGTCTTTAATACCAAAGCATTTATGACAGACAATCGTTCAAACAGCATCTTGTTACTAAGGCTTAAACTTTTAGTGTTACTCGCTTTCTTTTTTTCAACAGACATTCCAGCGCAACGTTACCCCTTCCATAATGTGAATATTGAAAATGGCTTGATTCAATCGCAGTCACGAGATCTTGCGCAAGACAGCATGGGTCATTTGTGGATTGCAACGCTTGGTGGACTATCGCGCTTTGATGGGAAGACGTTCAATAATTATACTGTTCGGGATGGATTGTTGAGCAATACAATTGGCGCTGTAGAAGTAGATCAGCAGGGAATGATATGGGTAGGAAGCATGAGCGGACTTTCCAAGTTCGATGGAAAAACTTTTAAGCACTTTATGCTGCAATCGCCTGAAGACCCGGCAGGTAATTCTGTTTCTAAAATTAAGATTGGGCACGATGGAACAGCCTGGTGTATTTCCGGCGGTAAGGCTTTTAAAGTGACAGGTAACAGAGCATTTCAAATTCCTATCCCTAATGCGGAAACTAAAATATCGGCGTTGCTTCCTGAGGATAATGCGTTGTGGTGGGCAAGAAGAGGTGTATTGCTGCGCTATGCAAACAGAAAATGGGACAGCATAAGTGTGCATGGTAACGACCCAAATAATCGTCCGATTATAACTGAGATTTTTCGCGACAGCAGAAAACGATTATTATTTACAACGAATGCGGGTTTGTATTTTCTTGATTCGGCCAGCGTTGTTCCAGTAAAAATAAAAGGTCAGCCACTTGATAATATTCCTGGCATCTTGTCTATAACTGAAGACAAAGATAGAGCGATATGGCTTGGACTAACAAGCGGTGTGCTTCGCCTGACCGACACTTCATTCTATCTATTCAAAAAGCAAAACGGGCTAAGCGATAATGGATTTCCGGCATTGCTTACCGACATGGAAGGCAATGTATGGATGGCTTCGGACGGACAAGGTATTTTTCGTTTTTCCGGCGCACAGTTCACAGTGCTTGATGAAACGTCCGGCTTACCGAGCGGACAAGTAATGAGTATAGAAGCAGATCGCTACGGAAGGTTGTATCTCGGCACTTACGATGCAGGATTATATGTTTATGAAAACGGCGCTGTATTCGGATTGCCGTTGCCAATAAAAGGCAAGCCTGCTATTTATGCTTTGCGTTTCAGAAAAGGCAGTTTGTGGCTGGGCACGGCAGGCGCTGGTTTATGGAAATATGACGGCGTAATGTTTCATCAGTTTACTACTCAAAACTCCAATATTCCTTCCAATGCTATTACTTCTTTGTATGTGGATGAAAAAGAAAGATTGTGGATCGGTGGCATTAGCGGAGCATCGTATATGGAACGCGACAGCTTCTTCCAAATACCGCTGACGGCTACAGCCGTTCAGGATTTTGTGAGCATAGGAAATGACAGCATTTTGCTTGCAACAGAAAATGGAATGAAACTTTTTTACAACAACAATGTTTACTCCTTCACCACAAATAAAGCACCGGACAGCGCGTCACTTCAATGTTTTACTCTTGTGGGAAAAGCACTGTGGATCGGGTCGAGTAATAATGGATTGATCTATTACAATCTGGAATCAGGACGATCTTTTGTGATCAATAAAAGCAATGGTTTGCATTCAGATTTTGTTTACAATCTTATTGCAGACAATGAAGGAAATATTTGGGCAGGAACCGGGTACGGCATTCATAAGATTACAATGCTGGGAGATGAAAAACCACTTATCCGATTTTATGGAAAAGGCCAAGGAGTGACCGGTATGGAAAGCAATCATAGTGCCGCGTTAAAAATGCCGGATGGCAGCATCTGGTTTGGTACAACCAATGGCGCTATTCACTATCGCCCTAATGCAAAAGCAGTATTAGCAAGACCCACAAGTATCGTATTGCAATCCATAAAAGTTTTCGGTGAAAATATAAATGACACCAGCTATTACGACAGTCTTGACGTTTGGTATAAAGTGCCGATTGGTTTGCGGTTGCCTTTCAAAAAAAACACAATCACTTTTACTTTTCACGCTGTTTCATTAAGCAGCGAAGAACAGATCAAATACCGGTATCGCATTGAAGGAATAGACGCTCCCTGGTCGGACTGGTCGAACACAAATACAGTTACCTTTTCAGCATTGCCTCCCGGAAAATTCACTTTGCAAGTGCAGTGCAATACCGATGGATCGGGTGTGGCTGTTGAAGACCTTTCTTATCCTTTCGAAATAATTGCTCCCTTTCATAAAACCGGCTGGTTTCGACTGATAATACTTATGGCTTGTATTCTTCTCGGCATCAGCATCCAATACGTCGTCAACAAACGAAAACAATACCGACTGAAACTCGTAGAACAGTTGCGAAGGGAAGAGCAAGCGAAAGTTCGCCAGCGCACTGCTGAGGATTTTCATGATGAAGTGGGCAACAGACTTACGCGCATCAATGTGCTGACAAACGTTTTGAAAAATAAAATCGGCACACTTACGCCCGACTCTGAAAGAATTATTCATCAGATACAAGACAACACCGCACAGCTTTACAGCGGCACAAGAGATATTCTATGGTCGTTGAAACCCTCAAACGACAGTTTGTATGAAATTTTGCATCGCATAAGAGACTTTGGTGGAGAGCTATTTCAGGATACCGAGATTGACTTTCAATTTGAAGGGAGTGATGAAAAATGGCGAAATTATAAACTTCCTTTAGACGTGGGTCGCAACCTTATCATGATCTTTAAAGAAGCGCTGAATAATTGTCTTAAGTACTCCAAAGCAACAAATGTAAAACTTGAAGCCTCTCTGCGCGACAACCGCACTTTGCAAATGATACTGACGGATGATGGCGGAGGCTTCGACATTCATTATGTAAAAAAAGGGCACGGCATTGGCAACATGAATGTTCGTGCAGGGAGAATAAAGGGAAGACTTTATATTGATTCAATGAAAGGAAAAGGAACAATCATTACACTGACTTTTAGATTGCCGGGAGATTATGTAACCAAAAAGCAGTTGGGTTAGCTATTCTGTTTTGTATGCCTGATCCGATGAATAACAATGTGCCTATGGGTAGTGGAATAAATAAGTAGGTAATGCCTTGTAACTGATGTCTTTCTAAATCGCGAATATTTTGTGCTTTTACGACCGATGTTAGAATACTTCTGTATGAGTTGAGCTTTGAGAGCAAGTGTTCTTCTAAATTTCGTAAGAACCTCCTCTGGCCAGTTTTCAGAAAGATATGACACAATAGCCCAAAGATCTTTCTCAGCATTTGCTGTCCAGACTATTTCTTTTTCCATGAATCAAGGTCTTTCCCAATTTCGATATGCGACCTGTAATTTCCATGCTCATACTGGGTTTCTGATTCACGAATCAAGATTCGATCTTCTTCAGTTAAATCATTCCACCAATCGGTTTCTGAAATGTTTTCAAAAACAGCTTTCGCTTCCTTTAATATCAATTCATCGTTGCAGCGATCAATCAGCAAGTGCAATTGTTGCTTTATTACATCATTCATAAAAAAGACTTTGCTTAAAATTACACGCTATCAAATAAATTTTACCCTTAAAAAGGGGATAAACATTTGCTAAAACAATAAGACCTTTGAAAAAACACACATGGTATGAGCCGTGATCTTGACATTCGCGTAAGTCTGATAGAAGATGACGAAACAATACGCGAGGGATATTCTTATCTCATAGGAAATACCCCCGGATATAAAGTAGTAAGTAGCTATCCTTCTTTTGAAGATGCTGCGAAAAAAATTGCTCACGACGATCCTGATGTTTTGCTACTGGATGTAGAACTGCCCGGGCTTTCTGGCATAGAAGCATTGCCGAAACTGAAAAAACTTCTTCCTGAAACCTACATTCTCATGCTTACTGTTTATGAGCAAGAGCAGCAAATTTTCCGCGCGTTGGGCAATGGCGCTTCAGGTTATCTCACAAAAAATACACCCCACGAAAGAATTATCAGCTCCATTCAGGAAGTGATGGAAGGCGGCGGGCCGATGAGCGCCCATATTGCGCGTATGGTAATCTCTTCGTTCAAACGTAATGAACAATCTCCCCTCACCAGAAGGGAAACAGAAATACTCGAACAAATTGCCACAGGAAAAAGCCGTAAAAGAATTGCAGAAGAACTTTTTATTGATCTTGAAACTGTGAAATCGCACATCAAGAACATTTACCACAAGCTGGATGTCCATTCAAAAGCCGATGCAATAAAAACTGCGAAGGACAATAAGTTTATTTAGCTACGTCTTTTAATTTTCTCAAAAGATCAAAAATTCGAGACAGCCTGAAACTATTCTTGCAAAGCTCAGAAAGAAGCCATATTTTGTATAGGAATTAAGGAATATAAAATTTGCTGCAAAAGAGCATATTAACGTTTATAACTCCTTATTTTTACTGACATTCGCGTGTAGAATATCAACAAAACCGGCTCCTGGTCAGTGGCAGAAAGTATATGAAGTCTCTTCGCCGAGTATTGAATCAAATTATTACCGCAATTATCGCACAAACGAAACCAACTGATGAACATCTACATCTGGCTCGCGCTTACCGGCCCGTTTCCAGAAGCATGATGCCCCGTTGGCGAAACATCGGCACTGCGATTACTCCTTATCATTTTATGCGCCCTGCATTAATACCTGTGCAGCAACAACCGCAACGAAATATCCGATAGGAAAAACGAAATGAGGAGAGAGGAATTAGCCCTGCACATAATGTTGCGGGGCTTTTTGTTATTGATCGGTAAAGCAGTTGCAAAACGAGCGTTAAACGCCTCCACACTTTATGCAGCCTATGCAGAAAGCAGCACCTTTGTTACGCAATCATCAAAAAAACAAAACAAACAACCATGAAAAACATCATCACACTTTTTGCAGCCATCATCGCTATCAGCAGCTCGGCATCTGGACAGGTAAATTCATCTAATGCTTCTTCTACCGCCCAGCAAAATGTGCAGCTTGCACTTAGCAACGCCATCGAAGTAACTTTTACCAATAACAATTCGGCAAATGGAAGCACCGTTTCTTTGGCATTCAATACTGCCGACCACTACGCAAATGGTGTAGAATCGGGAGAACAGGAATTGAAAGTTCGTTCTAACAAAAACTTTAAGATTGGTGCGAAGATTGACCTTACCAACTTCTCCTACGTGGGCAATGGTAACATTTCCAATATCGTCACACCTTCAGATGCTTTTGCCCTAAAAATTGTAAGCAATACAACGGGTGGCAACACAGTGTCTGCATTTACCAATTATGGCAACCTGACAACCAACAACCAGGACGTGATTTTGAATGGCGTAAATGGCAACAATCAAAAGTTTTCGGTAAAATATAAATGCAACCCAGGTTGGGGACTGCCCGCAGGAACTTACACCTTTGCGGTTGTCTATACTGCAACGCAGCAATAGTATTTTCCCTACAATAGTTTTTCGAGACCGCCCTATGCGGTCTTTTTTTTGTGGCTATTTCTACAGATTGAAAATCCTATTTTTAGCAGAGGAAACTATGCCGTTAAAAGATCACTACAGAACACTTGGAATTTCCTCCAATGCTACCCTGCAAGACATCAAAAAAGCATACAGGACGCTGGCGCATAAATATCATCCTGATAAAAACCCCAACAACAATTTAGCGGCTTCACACTTCTCCGAAATACAGACCGCCTACAGCATTCTCTCTGATGAAAAAAAGAGAAAAATCTATGATGAGGAAAGATATTTTGCCGGTCTTAGTTTTAAAAAAGAACCAGCCAATATCAATGGTGAGTGGCTACTACAGCAGGCTATAAAACTACGCGTTCACATGGCGCAGATTGATAGCTACAGAATGAACCACCGCGCCCTGCACGACTACATTCTTCTCCTTCTTTCCGATAGCCATATTGCAGTATTACAACACGAGCATCAGCACGAGGTAAACAAAAAAATAATTGAAGAAACGCTACGTTCCATCAGCAGAATAAACTACCAATATTTTGCTCCCATTTCTTATAGATTAAGTCTTTTAGCCGGTACGGACAACGAACTTCACGAGATAATATTGGAAGCAACCAAACAAAGAAAAAATTCAAACCTGGGTGAAAAATATTTTCCTGTTGTAATAGTTATCTGCACTTTTCTGCTGTGTCTTATCATGTATTTCTACGGACGGAGATAACCCTGCGCTGAAGATTGGCAATAATAACAACTTGTGGGTACATGGTAGGGTCCTGCGCGAGTTCTCTCCGCAACGTGTCAGGTTATTCCACACCCAACTCCTACTCAACGCATAGTCAACCGTCCGTATTCCTAAGCAATACTTTACCACTTAGCACACAAAGCTCCATCTCCATCCATCGGGTCGTTCAACTCGAAATATACGCCAAAGGCAGCAGCAGCAGCTCCATTATCAACTTTTGAATCTTTGTCGTATATTTCACTTAGCGTTAGCGGTAATTTATGACAAACAAGAGAAACATAATTTTTATACTCATACTGACAATTAGTTTGGCAGTATTTTTACCTATAATTTTCCGTGACAAGACAGAGGGGTTTAACCAAATCCTCAACATCATAGGAACATTAATTAGCTCAATAGCTGGTTTATTGACATTGTTAATTGCAATTTTATTATTCAATAAATTTGGAATTGAAACACCTTTATTACAAAAGAATACAGAAGTAGTTTTTTCATTTCTGGAAGAATTTAAGAAGACAAGTTTTCAAATTCAAGGGAAAAATTTCGGGTTATTTGTAAGAATACAAGACCAACATCATAAACATTTTGAAGATTGGTATGGACAGAAATTACTTTTCTCCACCGAATATTCTTCCGGACTTGACCGACTTATTAAATTATCAGAAAGTCCTTTTATGCCGAAAAGTATATATGAAAAAGTGGACAAGCTTAGGTTTTACGTATTGGTTATGGATGTTAAGGACGAGGACCTTGATAAGTATGCAACGGTTCAAGTTTTAGGACAACCTTTAATCGGAGCAAAATTTGGACGATTTAACCATCAAGACATGACGCTTTTTGAATTTCTGAACATTATTGATGACTTAAAGACCGAAATAAAAAATTGGATTAGCAAACACTCTAACTATTCGCCTGACCTGAACATTTAAACTACCGCTAACAAGGGTAGCCGTTGCACAACCCGCCTCCAAAAACTTACCGAGTTTTATTAGCCGGTT
>CALMWT010000015.1 GCA_937870855.1 uncultured Taibaiella sp. | reverse complement strand
TATGATAATGAGTACGACAAAGTTTTACCAATATTAATTCACGGTGATGCAGCTATTGCAGGGCAGGGTGTAGTTTATGAGCTGCTTCAAATGAGTAGATTGCCAGGCTATTATACAGGAGGCACTATACATTTCGTCATCAACAATCAGATTGGTTTTACCACAGATTTCGATGATGCGCGCTCTGCCGATTATTGTACGAGTATCGCATCAATGGTGCAGGCACCCGTGCTTCATGTGAATGGTGATGATCCTGAATCCGTAGTAAAGGCTTGTGAACTTGCAGTAGCTTATCGTCAGCATTTCAATCAGGATATTTTTATTGACATGGTTTGCTATCGTCGGCATGGACACAACGAAGGCGATGATCCAAGTTTTACGCAACCCAAACTTTACGATCTTATCAAAAAACACCCGAATCCACGGGAAGTTTATACAGAATATCTTTTACAGAACGGAGAGCCAGATGCACAGCAGTTGGCAAAGGAAATGGAAAAAAGATTTTGGGATGAACTACAACAGCGACTTGACGAGGTAAAACAAAAACCTGTTCCATATCAGTTACAGGCACCGGAGCAAGCATGGCAGAAGCTTCGTCGTTCTAAAGTTGAAGATTTTGACAGCTCACCCGTTACGGCCATCAGCAAAGAGCAGATTGAAAATTTATTCCGCAGTATCATGAGTGTTCCTGAAGGTTTTAAGCCCTTGAGAAAAATTCAAAAATTGCTGGATGAAAAAGTAAAACTGTATGAAGAACAAGGCTTGTTGGATTGGGCAACCGGCGAATTGATTGCTTACGCAAGTTTGCTTGCGGACAACAAAAATGTGCGCATGAGCGGACAGGATGTTCAACGCGGTACCTTTTCTCATCGCCACGCGGTGCTGCACGATGAGAATACCAGTGAAGAGCATAACCGGCTGAGTAATATTTCCGAGAAGGCAAAATTTCAAATCTACAATTCACTGCTCAGTGAGTTTGCTGTGTTAGGTTTTGAGTATGGCTATTCGATTGCTAATCCTGATACACTCACAATTTGGGAAGCACAGTTTGGCGATTTCGCAAATGGTGCACAAACTGTAATAGACCAATATATCTGCACCGCAGAAACCAAATGGAACAAAATGAGTGGGCTTGTTTTGCTGCTGCCGCATGGCTTTGAAGGACAAGGACCGGAACACTCCTCCGCTCGCCTCGAGCGCTTTTTGCAACTTGCTGCAGAGAGTAATATTATCGTTACCAATATCACCACTTCGGCTAATCTCTTTCACATGTTTCGTCGCCAACTGACATGGGAATTTAGAAAGCCTCTTGTCAATTTTTCTCCGAAAGCCAACCTACGGCTTAATCGTGCTTATTCCAAAATCGAAGAATTTACACAAGGTGGATTTCAGGAAGTAATAGACGATGCCAGTGTAAAAACTCCCGGCAAAGTGAAAAAGATAATGCTATGTTCAGGCAAGGTTTATTATGATCTTAGTGAAAAGCAAATGAGCGAAAAGATTTCGGATGTGGCAATTATTCGTCTTGAACAAATTCATCCTTTGCCTTTAAAACAACTTGGCGAATTGCGTAAAAAATATAAAAACGCAGAGTGGATTTGGGTGCAGGAAGAGCCTCGAAATAAAGGGGCTTTGAGTTTTATGAAAATGAATATGCCTGACGATTTTCCGATGAAATACGTGAGTCGGCAGGCAAGTGCGGCTTCTGCTACAGGCTTTAGCAAAATGCACGCAAAGGAGCAAGCACAACTCATTGAAGAAGCTTATTCGATTTAGAGGAAAAACAGAAAGCGGAGCTAAAATGCTTCGCTTTTTTGATAGCAATATACCACACTCGTATATCAGCACATGCTAACTTAGCGATGTGATAGCACAAGGTTCCATTCAGGAAGTTTTAAACCGCGCCGATATAATTGAAATCGTTGGGCAGTTTGTTCGCTTGAAAAAGCGTGGTGCAAATCATATTGCCAATTGTCCTTTTCATTCCGAGAAGACTCCTTCTTTTTCTGTTTCAGGTGCGAAAGGAATCTACAAATGCTTTGGCTGCGGAAAGGGGGGGAATGTGGTTACGTTTGTGCAAGATCATGAAAAACTAACCTACCCTGAAGCGATAAGATGGCTCGCAGATTTTTACAAAATAACACTTGAAGAAACCGAGCGTTCGCCCGAACAGGTACAACAACAGCAATCGGAAGAAAGCCTGCGTATTCTCAATGAATTTGCTGCAAAATATTTTCACCAGGTTCTACTTAATTCGGAAGAAGGAACAACGGTAGGACTTCCCTATTTTAAGCAACGAGGTTTTAGAAAGGACACTATTGAAAAGTTTTTGTTAGGGTATAATCACGAGCAGAACGATGAGTTTTTTCGTCATGCTAGTCTGCAAGGTTATAGTGCAGAGTTGCTTGAAAAATCCGGGTTGATAAAAAACAGAAGCGGCATCTATCACGATGTATATCGTGGGCGTGTAATCTTTCCTATTCAAAACATGACGGGGCGTGTTTTGGGCTTCGGTGCGCGCATTTTGAAGAGTAATGAAAAAGCACCCAAGTACATCAATACGCCGGAGAATGAGCTGTACATCAAGAGCCGTGTACTCTATGGAATTTATCAGTCGCGACAATCCATTTCAAAGCTCAATGAGTGTTTTCTTGTAGAGGGTTATACCGATGTTATCTCGTTGCATCAGGGTGGAGTAGAGAATGTGGTTGCAAGCAGTGGCACTTCACTTACGGAAGATCAGTTGCGATTGATTGGTCAGCTTACAAAAAACCTTACCATACTTTATGATGGGGATGCTGCTGGCGTAAAGGCTGCATTGCGTGGATTGGATATGGCTTTGTCGCAGAGCTTCAATGTAAAATTGGTTTTATTGCCAGAAGGAGAAGACCCCGACAGTTTTATTCAAAAATCTGGTGCGAGTAGATTTCATGAATATGTAAAAGAGAAAAAACAGGATGTGATTTCTTTCCGTCTGGAAGTGGGATTGAAAGAAGTGGGTAGCGATCCGGTTGCGAAATCGAAGTTGGTAAACGAGCTTGCAGAAAGTATTTCGAAGATCAACAAGGCAGAGGATTTTGCATTGCAGGATCATTATATCCGCGAAACTTCCCGGAAGCTGCAAGTAGAAGAGGCTGGACTCGTAAATCTCGTTAATAAATTTATTCGTGAAAGAGTAGAGCAGGAAAAGCGATTAGCGAGAAGAGAAGAAACCATTCCTGAACATGAAACAATAGCTACGCAGCAGGAAGCATTACCCGATTTAAATACAACAACCAGCGATGAACAACAGGAGTGGGAGCTTGTAAGGGTTTTGATAGAGCATGGCGAAAAAGTTTATGAAGGTTACAACAATGTTGCCGATCTTATTCATCAGCGCGTAGATCCCGATTTGTTTGAAGTCTCGCTTGCACGACAAGTATATGACAGCTACTTCAATTACATCAACGTATATCATCAATCGCCGCAGACAAGTTATTTTACAAACTATCCCGATCAACAAATACAACAGCGTATGATTTCACTGCTGCACACAAGAAATGAAATCAGTCCAAATTGGAGTGCGAACTACGGCATTGAAACATTGAGCGGTGAGATGAATTATATGAACGAAGCAGACAGCGCCTTATCTTACTTTGAACTGAAGAAAATCATGAAAATGCAGGACGAACTGGCTAATCGTTTTCTGAAAGAAACGGACATTCACAAAATCACGGTGATGCAGCAAAAGATCATTGAGTTGAAAAAAGCAGAGAACGAAATTATCAAGAAGCATGGGACGGTGATACTGAAAATAGCAGGGAAAAGATAATGGCAAGAATCCTCGCACTCGACTACGGAAAAAAACGAACAGGCATTGCCGTTACCGATCCTTTAAAAATCATTGCATCGCCACTACAAACCGTAGAAACAAAAGAACTGATTGGCTTTCTAAAAAAATACATTTCTTCCGAACCTGTAGAGAAAGTCATTATCGGTCTGCCGCTGAATTTTGATGATACGCCGACGGATGCAACACCTCTGGTAGAAAAATTCATCCCTAAGTTTCAGCATGTTTTTCCGAATATTCCGATTGAAACTGTGGACGAGCGCATGAGTTCAAAGATGGCTTCGCAGGCAATTGCGCAAATGGGGTTAAGCAAAAAACTACGTGAGCAAAAGGAATTGATTGACGTTACGAGTGCGGTGATATTGTTGCAGGAGTACCTTGAAACCCAATCCTGATCTTTATCTTTGCCCTTCTTTTTTAAAAATTGACATTTAGATGGTTTTGCCAGTTGTAGCTTACGGTCATCCGGTATTGAGAAAGGTTTGTGAAGAGATTACACCAAATTATCCTGACCTAAAAAAGCTTATTGGAGATATGTGGGATACGATGTATCATACTAACGGCGTGGGCGTTGCTGCTCCGCAAGTGAATAAGCCGATTCGTCTTTTTGTGATTGATACCATACAGGTGGTGGAAGGATTTGATGACCAGGACAAAAGAGATTATCCGAATGAAAAACCAGTGAAGCAGGTATTCATCAACGCACATAAAATTGAAGAAACCGGAAAACCCTGGCCTTATAACGAAGGCTGTTTAAGTATTCCAAAAATTCGTGAGGATGTTAGTCGTCCGGCAAAAGTAAAACTACGCTACATGGACGAAAACTTTCAGCAGCATGAAGCTGAATTTGACGGAATAACAGCCCGTGTTATTCTCCACGAATATGATCATATCGAAGGAAAGTTGTTTATTGATTATTTGCCTTCGCTCAAAAAACGGTTGATCAAAAAGAAACTTGACGACATCAGTACCGGAAAAGTGAAAGTGGATTATAGAATGCTGCTGCCAAAATAAATCTCAACACGCCGATTAATTTACCATTACCCAGCTAAAGCCAAATCGGAGCATTGCATCTTGTGTGGGATAGCCAGGTGCTGCAATCACATTGCGCGCAAAAAACGACTGTAGTTGATCGCCCATAATATACGCCCTGAAATTTTTGATCTTGAAGTTGAAGAACAATGCAGTTTCTGGTGCGTTGCTAACGTTGTAAGTATTCTGGTAGTAAAAACGATTGAAGAAAGGCGAATATGCTGCGGGCTCATAAGCTGTATGCCAACGTAAATCTATACCGGTAGCAATTTTCAATGTATTGCCAAACAGGCGGGTTTCTATACTTAACCGATGGCGACCCATAACTGCGGGCACATTGAGGGGGGCTTCGCCAGCTTTCTGCTGGTATGCAACATCATTGTCCAGTACCCAAACGCCAAATGCAAACACTTTCTTTAGCCATATTTGGGTAAGACTAAAGGCATTTGCCGACTGAGAAAATTGCTGCTGCTGGTCAAGATAAATGTAGTTGGTAAGAAGGTAGTTTTTCAGTCCTGCACTCAATTTCAGGAAGTCATTATTTACAGTTCCATGCAATAACGTCACTGTTTCTTTATTGTATTCTTTCGTTTGCTGGTAGTATTGGTTTTGGTAAAAAATATAGTTGTAAGGTGCGTTGTTTATTTGTTGTTCAAAGCCTGCATTCAGGTTGCCAATCTTGCTGCTGATGTCTTTTCCCACATCTGCGCGCAAAAGGAGATTGCCTGCTGCATTGCCCGTAAGAAAGAACTTTGCCTGTGCATTGTAAAACCATTGACCGGCTTCTAACGCTTCCTTTTTTATTTCTCCAACAATATAATTACTTACCACATCCTGCCTGTCTCCTCTGCTTACAAATTCAGTTCTAAACCGATCGAAACGATTGCCAAAGCCTGCTGTGAATTGCAATTGTTTTTCCTCACTTCCAAGAAATCCATTTAGCAAAATTGCATTGTCGAAATAAAACCATTTCTGCTCCATAAACACTGAGTCTGTAGCTGCAAACCCACGATTGAAGAAACCAGAATAACGGATGGAGTCGGGACGCAAATCTTTGAATTGATATTTTTCGCTACTTAGCTGAAACCGATGCGAAATACGAAATCGGGGAATGAGCCGGTAACTGTATTGGGTAGAGTCTTCATTATAGGTCGTGTCTGCTTTGCCTATGGTGTAGCTATGCTGCAATAGCATTGTAAAATCCCGCTGTGTATTTGTGACGCTCGATCTTCTGTTGCTATAAAAATCATTTTGAAAAAGCACGGGTATTGTTCTTCTGTCGTCAAAGCTTCCAAGGTTTAAAAAGCTATCTGACACAATGCCGCCATTTTCATCGTGCTGTAGTTTGTTGTAAACTACCGCTGCATTTAACTTGTAATGTTGATCCCGGCTTTGGTAATTAGTGGTTAAGTTGGCAAGATCGTGGTTGGTGCGTTGCAGTTTATAATTACCTGGCGAACCTACTTTTCTGTATTGTATTGCCATATTCCAGTTGGGCAATATGTTTTGTGTGTGCAACACCTCCGCTCTTTGCTCCGCGCGGCTACCAAGCTGATAAGTGAAAATACTGTAGGGACGATTAGTGTTATAGTAATAAAGGCTATCCACATGAAACCGGTACACATCAAAGGCATGATAGCCCAGCGTAGGCCCGGTTCTGTAAGTAGGTGTGAAAAATAGATTGTTTGCGGGCGAACCCAGATTTCCAAGGTCGCGCATCCACAAATGTTGAAAAGGACGACGGTGAAATGTTTGAAGCGAGGTATCAGGGTGAAAAACTTTTTGAGAATTTAGTTTTTTAAAACTGATTCTGGCATTTTCACTCTTCCACTGGCTGGTATTTGTCTTATTTGACGTATCGCGTTGCGGTGCATTTTGCAGTGTTACAGGAGCGCCGGGTAGCGGTTGCTGCACTTGCTGCGCGTAGCTATGTAGGGAAAGGTAAAGCAGACACAAAAGAGAAAAACATAAACGATAAAACAGGCTGGCTTTCTGCAAGGTGTTGTGTCTTTATTTTGCCGGGTAAAGTTAAAGGAAAGGAATGGGAACAGTTGGTGCTTAACCGGATAGTAAACACATCGAGGGAACTATAAAAACATTCAAATAAACCAAAAGAAAATTAGGGTGCCAGGCGAACGTTGCTCCATTCGTTTACTCTTCGTAAAAACACCACCCTGTCGTGCATCCGATTGCTTCTGCCTTGCCAGAATTCCACTTTATTGGGTATGACCCGGTAACCTCCCCAATATTCAGGACGAGGAATAGAATTGCCGGAAAATTTTTGTTCAAAAGCTGAATAGTTCTTTTCAAGAATGGAACGATCCTCTATTATCTGACTTTGCGGAGAAGACCATGCACCAATTTTACTACCCTCTGGCCGCGATGCAAAATAACTATCACTTTCTTCTTCAGAAATTCTTACTACGCTGCCTTCGATTCTCACTTGTCTTTCTAATTCCTGCCAAAAAAAAACGAGCGCTGCATAAGGATTTGCATCAATTTCTTTTCCTTTTGCGCTGTCGTAATTAGTGAAAAAAACAAAACCTTTTTCGTCGAGTCCCTTCAGTAAAACAATGCGGGCGTGGGGTTTGTTTTGTGCATCTACTGTGGCGAGTGTCATGGCATTTACCTCAATTACTTCTGCAGCCTGGGCTTCGAGAAACCACTTGCCAAAAAACGCAAAAGGATCGTTTCCAACAGTGGTTTCATTAAGTGCCGCAAGCTGATAATCCGTTCGTATAGCCGCGATATGCGCAGAGGAAAGAGACAAAAGACAAATTATTTATCGGAGCGTGAACCGAGGTATTTAGCCATTACATAGATCAGTTGAATGAGCATCAAAAAGATGAAGATGTAAGAGATTATCCAGCCTATGTTGTATTGCATTGCGTCGTAAAACGCGTTCAGAATTAAACCTTTCATTACAAGTATAATTTGCCGTGCAAGATACAAACAAAGGGTAGAATGGTGCTACTGTGTTTTGCCATTTTTTGTAAGTATTTTTCGCACACTTCATGTCCGGGTAATACATGCTTCTTCGTCACATACCGTTTTTGAAAGCTGTTCTGTGGTACGCAATCACTGCTTTTGGCGGACCGCAAGGCCATATTGGTATGATGGTGAAAACCTTTGTACAAAAAAGGCATGATGTAACAGAAGAAGAACTGCTGGAGTATAATTCGTTTTGCCAGATGCTGCCCGGCCCCTCCTCTACGCAAACCGTAATGCTCATTGCCATGAAACGCGGCGGCATTCCGCTTGCAATTCTCACATTACTGCTTTGGGTGTTACCGGCTGCTTTTATTATGGGCGCTTTTTCATTTCTGATCTATTACATAAATGCCAAGGAGATTCAGACCAACTTGTTCATGTACATCCAGCCAATGTCGGTAGGCTTTATCGCTTTTGCGGCAGCGCGGATGATGAAGGTGAGTGTGAAGCATTTTGCAACCTGGGCAATAATGGTAGGAGCAGGAATTGCTACAGTGTTTATTCGTTCGCCTTGGATTTTTCCTATTATTCTTCTACTTGCTGGGAGCATTAGCAATGTCAGCAACAAACGGATTCCTGACGCAAGAGAAAAACCCAAGCCTATTCGTTGGGTAAATATTTGGTTGTTCGCAGTGGTATTCATTATTGCAGGTATTTTGTCGGAAGTGGCGCGTAGCCATAAATGGGAACACGCGATAGCTTTCAATCTGTTTGAAAATTTTTATCGTTTCGGCGCTATTGTTTTTGGCGGCGGACAAGCCTTGCTGCCCATGATGCTTTATCAGTTTGTTCATCGTCCTACACAGTTGCATCACCAGCCCATGTTGTCGTCTGTAGAATTACTTACCGGTTACGGATTGGTTCAGGCGGTGCCCGGCCCCGTATTTTCTATTTGCAGCTTTGTAGGTGGAATGGTGATGAGTCCATACGGAACTTTCTGGCAGGTGATGGGCTGTATCATCGGAACTGTTGCCGTATTTCTACCCAGCACGTTATTGTTGTTTTTTCTTTTTCCCTTGTACCAAAATTTAAGACAGCACGTCATTATCTATCGTGCACTCGAAGGGTTTAATGCAGCCGTGGTCGGTATTATCTGGGCTTCTGGAATTGTATTATTTCAACTGATGCCCTTTGAATGGCTGAATGTTGTGGTAGTAGCTATCACTTTCTCATTGTTGTTTTTTACCAGAATTCCGTCGCCGCTAATAGTGGTTGGCTGGTTGCTAATGGGGTGGGCGATGAATTATTAATTCACTCCTCTTTCAACAACTCCTTAATATCACCAATCAACTGATTTACTGAAGCTTTATCTGTTCCTTCATATTGCCCGCGGATATGTCCTGTTTTATCCACTAATACAAAACGATCGGTGTGAATGAAATCACTTTGAATATCAACTTGAGCAGTGTCGTCCACTGCTGTTACGAGATAGCTGTAGCGCGCCATGTCGTAAAGTTCTTTTTTATCGCCGGTAAGGAATAGCCACTGTTTCGGGTCAGCATCATATTTCAGCGAGTAGGCTTTCATTGCCTGAACCGTATCTTTTTTTGGGTCAACAGTATGTGAAAGGATCACTACATTTTCATTGCCACGAAAAGCCTGGTAAACTGTGCTCATGTTCTCATTCATCTTTGGGCAAATTCCTTTGCAGGTAGTAAAAAAATACTCTACCACATAGGTTTTACCTTCCACGTCTTTGTTCGTTATGGTTCTTCCATCCTGATCGGTAAAAGAAAATTGACGTACACGGTGGTCACCAGCCCCCAACATTGGCAACCGCTTTGGTTGCTCGCGCATTACGTTGTAGTAGTAGGTCATAAATACAGCGCTGAGCACAATGAAAAAAGCAATAAGAAAGAGGGCAATTTTTTTGTTACGCATGATTTTTTGAGTTTGCGCCGCAAAGTTACCCCCTCCCTAATTGATAGCAGAAATGTTTTTAAGTCATATTAAACATTCATTTTCCCTTCTACACCTCCGTCATCCACGCTGCCTCCCATTGCTCCTGCAACTATCTTGAATAGACTCACCAACTTTCCATGTTTTGTGTCCCAATAATAGGCTTCGTTCACAGATACTTTTATAAGCGTAAGATTTGGATCATCCTTTCCTTCCGGAAACCATGTTTTCGCAATCGGTGTCCATAATTCCTCAATTTTTCCCCTGTCATAAAAACTAGTAGCCACGCCATACACACTCATGAATTCGTACTGATGAGGATGCGCATAGATAAGCTGTACTTTACTGTTGTCTTTAATCTCGTGTTCTTTGTTGCTGGTTTTGCTGCTGAGAAACCAAAAGTTACCTTCATCATCTACTTTTTGCGTAGCCATTGGTCGGGTAGGAAACGGCAGTTGTTCAATATCTGTACAGAACATACAGGTATTAACATCCTCCACCATTTTTTTCATTTTTTCAATTGCGTCTTTTCCGGTTAAGTTTTTTACATCACCCATAAAATTTTTTTTTTGAGTGAAACTGATAAAACGATGCCATTGAGTAAATGGAAAACAGAATGGGAAGAACTTAACTTTACCTCAAACTAATTACACAGACTTCATGGAAAATTTAGGGATCGGATCAAGGATTGAACATCCGCATTTTGGGAAAGGTGTGGTGGTAGAAACTGCCAATGAATTTTACACAATTTGGTTTAAATCTTCCAACAGCGCGAAGAGTGTGAGTCGGGATTATAAAGAGCTACGCATATTAGAATCGAAAGAAAATTCAGGTACTTCCGGCGAAGCAGTATCGTTAGCAGAAATAGAGGAAGCGTTGGAGCATGTGCTTGATAGAAGATTGAATGAATTTCAGCTTGTGCCGTTAGCAAATAAATGGAACAATGCTACGATGATTTTAAAACCGCAGGATGATCAATTGCAACCAAGAGAATTCCCGATTGAAACATTTTTTCATAAAATAGTAATGGTACGCGACAGACTGAGGCTGATAGAGCAAAAAATCAATTCGCATAAGGTACTGACGGATGAAGAGAAGGTAGATTTACAGCAATACATTACCGGCGTTTACGGATCACTCACCACGTTCAATGTGTTGTTTAAGGAAACGCATCACCAGTTTAAAGGAAGTGGGGTACAATAAGCAGTAGGCAATAGGCAGTACGCAAAAACAATAGGCAATACGCAGTAGGCAAAAACAATAGGCAATACGCAGTAGGCAAAAGGAATAGGCAGTAGGTAGTAGACAAAAAAAACAGGCGTAAGGAAAAAAGAAAAAGCAATATCAGTAGGTAATGAAATTAAATACCCCTTTTGAATTTTGCCTTTTGAATTTTCCTTCTGCCTATTGCCTACTGCGTACTGCTTATTGTTTTTGCCTACTGCACAATACTTATCCCAAAGATTTTAGCCAGTCAACAACTTCTTCTCTGGTTTTTCCAAGTTTCTGCTGAATACGTCCGAGCAATTCATCATCCTTTCCTTCTTCATAGCGAAGATCATCATCGGTGAAATCGCCATGAGCTTGTTTTACTTTTCCTTTCAGTTCATTCCAGTGTCCTTTTAATTCTAAGCGATCCATAGTTCGTGTTTTTTGTTACTGATGAGGTAAAATCGTGCCAGACAAAGTGAGTAAACTTTGAGTGGAAATTATTTTATGCGCGGAAGAAACCATAGACTAATTCTTCTTTGGGTTTTATCCTGTGTTGTCCTTCCTGATGTGCTTTGCCAATATTGTAGGCTTCTATCAAAGCTTTTTCAAGTTCGGAATACATGCCATGTCCTTGTGCCGGGCAAGCCAATTTTGAAAAAGTTTTCTCCAACAAATCCTTTATGATATCCTGCTTCATAGAAACCATTTTTTTTGATTTTTAGGATAAATAAAGAATGTGCCAGCTCACCTTTTATTTTAGCGAAGGAATGAAGTTTTATTTTCCAATAGTATTACCAACTCGTTGCTTGAATCTTGCTGACAGAAATAAACCATATTTGAAACAAGAAAGACGGTCTGTTGCCGTCTTTTTGTTGCTATTTGTTTTCATCATTGTCTGAAGGGTGCATTGTGGGGTCATCGCTTTGCTGCTGGTATTGCCCTTCGTGATGAGACCCGTGCTGATGTTGCGGATTCCCTTTTTCTTTTGCACCTTCAGGACGTTGTTCTTCACCGGTATTTCCTGCCCCATCTTGTGCCTGTTGATGTTCCGACCTTGTCACATCTATATTCTTATTGGCTTCGTCGTGACTATTTCTTTGCTGTTCCATAGTGAAAATGTTTTAGTGGATAAGGTCTAAAGACTATGCCAGATGAAGTTTGGTCTTTACGCTAAAGTGCATGTCAGATTTATCTTTTTTTTTCACCCACACCATTTTACATTTGAATCCAATCACACTTAAAATTCATCCTTTTAAAAAACTGAAAAAACATGCGCTCCAATCATGAAATAGATTATCAAATCTTCGGCGAAGAAATGCAGTATGTGGAAGTAGAACTTGATCCCAACGAAACAGCAGTTGCAGAGGCAGGTTCTTTTATGATGATGGACGACGGCATACAAATGCAAACCATTTTTGGCGATGGAAGCCAGCAACAAACCGGAATACTTGGAAAACTTTTTAGCGCAGGAAAAAGATTACTGGTGGGCGAAAGTTTGTTTATGACGGCTTACACCAATACGGGACACGGGAAAAAGAAAGTTTCTTTTGCTTCTCCATATCCGGGGAAAATTATTCCGCTCGATTTGATGCGGCTTGGCAGCAAAATCGTTTGTCAAAAAGATTCATTTCTCTGCGCTGCAAAAGGCGTTTCGATAGGAATTGAGTTTCAGAAAAAACTTGGTACAGGATTGTTTGGCGGTGAAGGCTTTATTATGCAGAAATTAGAAGGCGATGGGCTGGCATTTGTACATGCAGGAGGACATGTGTTGCAACGTGAATTACAACCGGGTGAAATGTTGAAAGTGGACACAGGTTGCATCGTTGCATTTACTCAAAATGTAGATTACGATATTCAGTTCGTTGGCGGAATCAAGAATACATTATTCGGTGGCGAGGGCGTATTCTTCGCAACCCTTCGCGGACCGGGAACTGTTTGGATTCAAACATTACCCATCAGCAGACTTGCAAGTCGCATTTTGGCTTACGGCACTTTTAAACGTAAGGAAGAAGGAGGTGTACTCGGTGGTTTAGGAAATATGATGGATGGTGACGGCTGGTAAATCAGAAAGGACTGACAAAATTTTCTAAAGTCGGAAACGAAAGATCCCGTTCAGAAAGAATGGGATTTTTTGTTGCCCAATCAAAACCAAAACTGTCGTAGCGAATACCTGTGTCGCTTTCTTTGTGATATTCTGAAGAAACAAGATAATATGTCATTGCTTTTTCTGTTAACGCTTTGAAACCATGTGCAAAGCCTTCAGGTATGTAGTACGCCTTATGATTGTCTTCCGATAGTTCATGCGCGAAGTATTGCCCGTATGTGTACGACTCTTTTCTTAAATCCAAGATCACATCCAGTATAGCACCGCATGGGCAAAAAACAATTTTTGCATGTTGGAATGGTGGAAGCTGAAAGTGCATTCCCCGAATTACATCTTTATGAGAAAACGAAAAGTAGCTTTCCTTCAATTGGAACTCTAACTGATTTTCTATGAGGGTCGTTTCATGAAAAGTTTTGATAAACGATCCCCGATTGTCTTGAAATGCAGGTAGTGTGATAATTGCTGCGCCTTTTAATGGCAATGATTCAATATGCCACATCAGGAAAAATTTGAAAAGTAGTTTTCAATTTGCTTCATGCACTTGTCTTCTGCTTTCGATGCGCGGTCTGCATACCATTCCGCAGTCCAGTTGATAGCTGTTGCTGCATCCATTTGTGGACGCCATACAAGTTCGCGTTCTGCTTTACTACTATCCAACAACAATAATTTCGCTTCGTGCGGATTTTTATCAGACTGATAAATCTCATAATGACTTTCCCTTCCGAAAGCACTGAGAAAAATCTGTGTCAATTCTTCTACTGACTTTTCATCGTTTGCTGTAGGACCAAAATTATATGCAGTTGAATGTTGCAAAGGATCTTCATTCATTTTTGCTGCAAGCAATAGATATGCACCCAAAGGCTCCAGCACATGCTGCCACGGACGAATAGATTTTGGATTGCGCAGCACTACATGCTCTTCGTTTTCCAACGCTCTTACAATATCGGGTATGATGCGGTCGTCAGAATAATCACCACCGCCAATTACATTTCCTGCCCGTGCAGAAGCAATAGATTTTTTATGTGAATCATATTTTTCAGGATGGAAAAAAGACCGGCGAAATGAGTCAATTACGATTTCTGCGGCTGCTTTGCTGGCGCTGTAAGGATCGTAACCACCAAGTTTATCTTCTTCTTTGAAAGGAACACCACGCTCAGGATTTTCATACACTTTGTCTGTGGTGATCATCAAGCCTACACAAGGTTTTTCCAATCCACGCATTGCCTGTAACACGTTTGATGTTCCGATAGTGTTTACAATAAAACTTTCAACTGGCTCTTCATAGCTTCGGCGAACCAGCGATTGTGCAGCGAGATGAAAAACAAAATGCGGTTCGAAACGAATCATTTCACCTTGCAGGGTGTGAAAATCTTTCAAGTCGCAGATGATTGACGAATAGCAAAGTTTGTCGCCATCAATTTGATTGTAGAGGTCTTTGCTTTTTTCAGGAGCAAGCGAATAACCCTTCACATCCGCGCCCAGCCAGTTAAGTATTTGCAGCATCCATGCGCCCTTAAAGCCAGTGTGGCCGGTAAGAAAGATGCGCTTATTGGCAAATGTATTTTTGAGTAGTTCAAGCATGTTATAAAGTTATTCTCAATTTCTCTGTGTCCTTTGTGTGAAATTCATACAAGACGCAAACCAATTATTTTTTGAAGCCTATTCTTTCCCGTTCCTGCCAGGCTTGTTGTTCTACTTTTTGATCAAGTAAATTTTCAATAGCATCGTATATGTTGTCGAGCTGAACATCATGCTCGCCGAGCCTTTCTTTAAGCATACCAATCTGATCAATTAAATCCTGATATTGGAGAATAAATTGCCGCATAGCTATAAAAGCACGAACGATAGCGATGTTCATTTTTCTTGCCTTTCACTTTTCAAAACGCTGGCAAGCATTGTTACGCCATGCTCGGTGAAGGTTAATGGATTGTATTTGCTATGTTTTCCCTTACCGCTTTCTAAGTTCACAATTTGTGACCTTAGAGAATTATACTCGTCACGAGTGAGCCGAAACATGAAATCTTCAGGGAAACTTGCAATGTTTCTTTTTACTGCCTGATTAAGCACTTTCGTTTCTACTTCATACAACAAAGCCAGATCAAAGTCGAGCATTACATTCTGCCCTCTGACTTCGTAAATTTTTTGCTGTATAACTTGAAGCTGCATTTGTACTGCAATTTATTTCACATGGATATTATCAAGTCAGCACATTATTATCAAATCATCAAATTCAGTTACCAGTTCTTCCAAAGTGGTTCGTACTGCCAAAGGTGTTCCAATTCTTCCTTGTCGCGCAGGGTATCCATGCACTTCCAGAAATCATGATGTTTGTACGCTGAAATTTGCCCGTCTTTTGCAAGATCGTCCATTGGCTGCCGCTCCCACATCATATCGTCAGCATCATCTTTCAGATACTTTGCAATCTCTGGCTCGATAACAAAAAAACCTCCGTTTATCCAGGTGCCGCTATCTTCCGGTTTTTCTTCAAAGCTGTTGATCGCTCCGTCATCTTCCATTTTTATTACACCAAAACGGCTTGTTGCCTGGATCGCAGTCATGGTGCAAATTTTACCGTGCAGCTTGTGAAATTTTAGTAGCTCATCAATGTTCACGTCGCTCACACCATCGCCGTAAGTAAGCATGAAAGGTTCATTGCCGATATAAGGAAGCACACGTTTCAATCTTCCGGCAGTCATTGTGTCGAGACCCGTGTCTATCAATGAAATTTTGAAAGGTTCTGCATTGCTATTGAGTACCTGTAAAGAATTATTGGAAAGATCAACCGTAAGATCTGCGTTGTGCAAAAAATAATTGGCGAAATATTCTTTAATCATCCAGCCTTTGTAGCCGAGGCAAATGATGAATTCAGTATGTCCGTAAGTTGCATAAATCTTCATGATGTGCCAGAGAATAGGCTTACCACCAATCTCTATCATCGGTTTCGGACGTAAGGAAGATTCCTCGGAAATTCGAGTGCCGCGACCGCCGGCAAAGATTACAACCTTCATCAGGAGTATGGTTTAGAAATAGAATGCAACAAATATAAACCACGTTTTCGCAGATAAAAGCGTAGCTGGAACTCTTTACTTTCTTTTATAGCTTTTCGGAATGGAGAAAGGGAAATCTACAGGCTGATCGAAATCTGCTTTATTGAAGTTCATTTCAAGTGTATGTTGTTCGCCAGAGTTAACTACGTTAATATTTCTGTTCATTGGAAACTTTCTTCCGGTAATCATCTGATAGTCGCTAAGCCGAATAACACCTGATGAACCTCCTGCAAATGTTAATCGCATTTGCAAGGTATTAATTGTGGTGTCAGTTTTATTGTAATTGATTTGCTGAACAAGATTTTCATCCGCTACCTCTAATGAAATTATATTGCCAAGATCAAGCGCATCAGTCGCTTCACCAGAGGTGCTTAAAACCTGGCCGAGTACCAGATTTTGCAGCGTAGTAAAATCAGCAGGTGCTGGCAATACTTTGCTGGCCGCAGACAAGGGCATAATGATTACTTCCTTTTCCAGATAATTTATCAGCTTAAAACTATCGGGAGTGATAAATACCCGAGCTACCTGCACAATGCCTCCTAATGCAGTAACTGAAGCCCAAATAATTTCGTTCTTTTTAACGCGGAAAATTGTAGTGAATTCGTGTCGCTGTCCTTTTCCTTCATATTGCATCTTTGCCTTGCCATGAAAGGTGGAGAAATTGCTTTCCCATTTCCAGACAGGAGTTAATGCGGCGATGAGTTTAAGCTTTTCAATGGTTGCAGGATTTACCGTTGCTGTGTCCGATTTAATACTGTCAACTACAGGTGCTACCACAATAGTGGAATCCGCACTGTTTATCTTGAGATTTCCTTTTCTAAAAAGAATGCAGGAAGAATGGGAAGTCAGCAAAACAAAAAATAGAAATCCGCACAAAAGCTGTTTACTCATAAAGTTTTTTGTCTTGAATTTTCTTATCAATCTGCGTGTTGTCGGTTCCTTTTTCTTTTGCCTTTTTCCAAAGTTCAACAGCCTTATCCTTGTCGTTTAGTTTGTAGTAAATATCACCGAGATGATCGTACAATGTGCCATCAGCATCTGGGTTTTTATCGAGTGCCCGCTGAATATAATCCTTAGCTTTTTCGTAGTTGCCCTGTTTGTATAAAATCCAGCCATAGGTATCCAAAAATGTAGGTTCATCAGGACGAAGTGCTAAAGACTTTTTCGACATTTTTTCCGCGTCTGCCAGCCGGCTACCCCGCACAGATAGATAGTAAGCATAGTTGTTGAGAACGGATGGATTTTCAGGATTTAAGCGTAGTGCTTTTTCGTAAGAAGAATCCGACGCTGCATTATTACCTGCTGCATTATGAACGTCCCCAAGTAGAGAATACATATCTGCCAGCAAGGGTTTATTATCGTCAGCTTGCAAATCAATTGCCCGGTTGATAGATTTTACGGCGGCTGAATAAGATTGTTTATTAAAATTTCCTACTCCATTTAAGTAATGCACTAAAGCCTGATTTGGGAAATAGCGCATCGCCTGTTGCGAATATTTCACTAACGAATCTGCATCTTTCCGATCTGTGAAACTAAACAGCAAACGTTGCCATGCAGCAAAGCGAGAAGGGTCGAGCGATAATGCTTTTCTAAATTGTTCTTGCGCTTTTTCAGGCTCATTGTTTTCTATTAAAATCTCGCCGTAAAGATTAACGATTTGCGCATTGTTGGGATGCAAATCAACAAGCTGTTTGGTAATGCCTATACTCTGTTTTTTTCGAACCGAATCTGTTATAAGTTCCTGCAAGTAACTAAGCAGTAAGCTAGTTTGGGTTTCATCATCAAACTCGCGATTAAGAATAGCTTTCCGCATGAACTCATCATACTTTCCGATGTCTTTTTTGTTCTTATAGTATAGCGCCAATCCATGCTGAATGGTACCGTCTTCAGGAAATTGCTTCAACAATTTTTCATAAATGGCTGTCGCTTTTTCCTGCTGATTGTTATTGTTGTAAAGTTCCGCGAGATTGAGGTAATAACGTCCTTCCTGCGGATTCATATCAATTAGCTGCTGGGCGGCTTGCGCGGCACCGTCAAGATCATTTATGCGCAGATGCAATTGTTGCTTTTGTAGAAAGAGAAATTCTTCCTTTCCCATTATCTGCACCAACTGATCAATAAGAACAATTGCTTCTTTATACTTGCCCGCAGATTCGTAGAGCCGCATAGCTTTAAAGATATATTCCTTGTTATGCTTTTCTTTTGCTGCCAGTGTTTTATAAACTTCAGCGGCTTGCTCTACTTTGTTTTGCGATTCAAGTATCTCGGCATACGCTGCCTGATACCATGAGTTTTCTTTGTTGCGATCAATAGCTTTTTTAATCAACTCCTCTGCCTGATCGTACTTGCGTTGCTTTTCATAAAGTCTTGCCAGGTCATAATAAGGAGCGGCTTCATCAGGCTTTTGCTTTATCACTTCTTTCAGCAAACTTTCCTCTTGCTTCACATCGTCGAGCATTCTTGCTTTTACCGCATCTATATACATTGCAGACGCGTCTTTATTTCTGTCGGATATGGGTTGGATGCCCACCTGAGCGAAAGCAGAAAAAAAGTTGAACGAAACGATGATCGAAAAGAAAGTTGTCTTACGCAAAATCATAGTTGTGAAGAAAAATCACCAAGACTTAAGTCCTGTGATTTGTTCATGAAAGTTACATTTTTACCCAGCAGCGAATTGTCGAGACAAGCATTTTTAACATTGCTGTTTGCCTGAATCATGCTGTTGCTGATGCGGCTGTCTTCAATTGTTGTTCCGGCTTCTACTGATACGAGCGGACCGACTACCGAATTTCTGATCACCACATTTTCTCCAATAAAGCAAGGTGCGATAATGATAGAGTTTTCAACAGTTGCAGAGGAATGCACCAGTTGTTCCTTTTGTTGCTTTATGTCGAGAATGCGTGCATTCGTAAACAACGTTGCATCTTTATTCCCACAATCCAACCATTCATCTACCTGATCGGTATAAAATTTCAATCCGTTTTGCAGCATGTGATCCATCGCATCGGTGATCTGGTACTCACCTTTTAGCTTTATGTCTTCATCAATCAGGCGCTGTAATTCCTTTCGCAAATTCTCTCCGTCTTTGAAATAATAAACGCCAATAATTGCAAGGTCGGAAACGAAATCTTTTGGTTTTTCTATAAAAGCTTCTATCTCATTTTTATCATTCAGCTTCACTACGCCGAATGCTGATGGGTCATCTACTTTTTGCGTCCAAATGATCGCATCCTTATTTGTGTCAATGCTAAAGGTTGCTTTGAATAAAGTATCTGCAAACGCAATGAATACATTTCCCTTCAGTGCATTTGCTGCGCAAAGAATAGCATGGGCAGTTCCCAATGCTTCTTCCTGATAATAAATTTTTCCTGTTGCGCCCAGCGATTCTGCCACATTGCATAAGTGCGTTTCAACTTCTTTTCCAAAGGTGGGGCCGATGATAAATGCAATCTCCTCAACTTTCTCATTGCTTGTAGCAACAATGTCTTCCACCAATCGCTGTACTATTGGTTTGCCTGCTATCGGAATAAGAGGCTTTGGAGTAGTTAATGTGTGTGGGCGCATACGCTTGCCCATGCCTGCCATTGGAATAATAATATTCATATCGTAGTTGTTAGTTGATAGTTGTTAGTTGATAGTTGATAGTTGTTAGTTGTTAGTTGATAGTTGTTAGGGAAAAGAATCAATTATCACACCTCACACCTCAATCCTCATTTTAGTGAATACCGGAATGTCCAAAACCGCCGCTCCCTCTTTCGGTAGCAGGTAGTTCATTGGAAATTTCCCATTCGATGCGTTCATGCTTTGCAATAATCATCTGGGCTATTCTTTCACCATCTTGTATTTCTTGAGTTTCGGTAGAAAGATTAATTACAGGTATTTTTATTTCGCCGCGATAATCTGCGTCTATTGTTCCTGGAGAATTTACCAGAGTAATTCCTTTTTTTATTGCCGTTCCGCTGCGGGGTCTTATCTGTGCTTCAAAACCTTGTGGCAATGCAACATATAAGCCGGTTGGTATCAACTTGCGTTCCATGGGTTTTAAAATTACAGGCTCTTCCAACCAAGCGTGCAAATCCGTTCCGGCTGAGCCTACAGTTTGATATTCGGGTAGCGCATGTGGTGATTTGTTGATTATATCCACCTTTATTGTCATAGCGGCGCAAAGGTAAAGAACGCATGACTATAAATTTCACAAAGGAATCTATGCAACACAAATGTTTTCCCTACATCCACGCGGGTGGAACATTCTTTTTACGGATGTTTTTCTTTTTAACTTTTCAACTTTAAATTGAAATAATGCAGCGCTTTGCGCAATTAATTGAAGAACTCAACAACACCACTAAAACCAATGACAAGCGCGATGCACTGGTTCGCTACCTGCATGAAGCACCTGATGCGAATAAAGTTTGGCTAATCGCAATCTTCACTGCCCGCAGACCAAAGCGATTGGTCAACACCACTATTTTAAAAAACTGGTGCATGGAAGTGACGCACATACCCCAATGGCTATTTGAAGAAAGCTATCACACGGTTGGT
>CALMWT010000014.1 GCA_937870855.1 uncultured Taibaiella sp. | reverse complement strand
GCGTGTTCGGGACTTGCACCCTATAGCTGATATACATGCCTGACACACAATAAAAGAAGCCCTCATTGCTGAAGGCTTCTTAAAAAAATTCCAGGTTTTTGCTTAATCAATTATGGTTATTTTTTCTTGCTGTGTTTGCTCGCCCGATGCAATCTTAACGATGTAAATACCGCTGTTCAGGTCGGCAATATTCATCGTCAGTTTTTCCTGTCCGTCATTATTCGTTAGTGTCATTACACGCTTACCAGTCATATCAAAAACAGTAACCGTCAAAGGCTTGTTTGTATGAAGTCCGTCTATAACCAGCATGTCTTTTACAGGATTAGGATATATCGCAAACCGCTTAGCATCTACACCTGCAACACTTGTGGTATTCGAGATATTAATATCGTCGAGGTAAAGATTGTTACCGGAACTGCTGGTTGTCAAAAACTGAATGATCACGTTTTGCATACCTGCATAAGAAGAAAGAGAAACAGTCTCTGATCTCCAGTCTGAAGACCCGGGCGTAAATGCACCTGAAACAAAGTTGGAGGTAGTAGCAAGAGCACCACCGGATTTCTGATAAACCTGCGACCATGTTTGTCCGCAATCGGTAGAAACATTTATCGTTAGCGCATCATTTGAACTAAGATCCCTGCGTGCGTAAGCAACACTGAAACTTAGGTTAGCTGTAGTAGTAGCGTTAGTCAAGTCAATGCGTGGCGTTAGCAGATAATCGCGCTGTCCGGTTATGTTTTCTGCGTTAGAGTAATTCTCCATTTTCAAAGCACCACCACCCACTGCTGAGGTATGACTCATTTCATTATGAAAATTGTGCGAAAGATAAGTCCAGTTGGCAGGAGGGAAGGTTGGATTTGAAAAGTGTTCGCTGAAAGGGAAAGAAACTTGCGGATTGAATTTGCGGAAAGAACCTTCTTTAGTATTGTTGGCAGGGTTAGCATCTGCTCCGCCATTTACGTTCATTACCTCAACGGTTAGCTTGTGGCTGCCGTTACCCACAGTGCTTGCAGGCAGCGTTACAGATGTAGTTGCATTAGGAGCAAGCGTTCCCGACCAGCTAAATGAATTCCACGTTCCGTTATCTACCTTATACATTATAGTTGCGGATGAAATCACATTGCTTCCTGTGTTATTGATGGTTACAACCGGAGCGATGGAACCGTTACATTGATTAAAACCGGGATGATAAAAATGCGGATCGAAGTTGTTGAGAATGGGAGCAGTAATAGCTGCAACAGCAAGATCATTATTTACCATAGCTGTAGGATCAATACGAACAACGGTGCTTTGTGTGCTGTTTACAAACCAGATTTTCCCGTCATGACCAATTTTTAAACCCATCATTCCCGTTTGTCCTGTAGCTATTACGCCCAGTTTCACCGGCGTGGTTCCTGTAATATCGTACACATGAATATTGCCGTTGCTGTTGTCGCCTACTATCATTCTTCCGTTGTAAAGGTCTATGCCCGATGGTTGCGAACTATTAAATGAATCAAGCACTTGTACGGTTGCACCTGTTACTGCCCAGTAGCCATTAAGTGGTTCACCACCCGAAGACGGAACATTGAGTGTGCCGCTGATACTGCCCGTGTTTGTATTTACGCGCTTTAGCTTTTTAGTACCTGCATCTACGATATACAGCCAACCTGTTACCTTGTCTTTTATCATGTGGCCGGGCATGTTGGAAACTCTGGTAAGCGGAACGTCTGTATACCGCCAGATTTTTCCGTTAGAATGATCATCGTAACCAGGACTGTGGTGCATTCCGAAATCGTACTTGCACAAGTTGCCGTTATGACCGTCGAACACCCAATAAAGACTGGCAGAATCGTGGGCAATACCCATGCTGAACGGACTCTGATGCAACATATCGAGGTGGCTGCCGAGTGGTCTGCCATTTACCCAATTGCTTTGAAATACCCTCGCGTAAATGCTGGTATCCGAACTCCACAAAGCGGGTCCCATAAAAGTAGAACCCGGACCTGAGGTATTCATTATTTCGTTAGTATTTGCAAACTCTCCGTTATCGCCGAAAGCAATACCCGATGGAAAGATCATAAAATGACCCGAATGGCTGTCCTGACGAAACTGTGAGGTCTGATTTGTTTCTCCGGCATTGTATATAATCACAGTGCTTCCCCCATTTGAATTACCTCTGTTAATGACCCATAGTTCATTGGTATTTGGTTTAAAATCCAGATCTCTTGGCTGGCTCACCTGATTTACCCCACCTGCAATTACAGTGTAGGTCGGTGTTCCTGTCAGGTAGTTATCTATAAGATTTTGTGCAGACAGATTGAAACAACAACCACCCACTGCAATGGTGAATAAAGCTTTCTTCATAAAATTCATTTTGGAAATTGTAAGCTAAAGCTAAGTAAAACCACGCGCTGTGGCAAAAGTGGAATAACTAAACGTTCGCGGAGACTAATAAAAAAAAACAATTCGGTCTACATGTTTTTATTTTCTCAGCAATTATATTTACCAAAAAACCAACTCTAATGAAAAAGTTTCTCTTCTCAGCAGCATGTGTAACTATGCTATTTGCTGCATGTAAAAAAAGCGACAACAACAGTAACAAAAGTGGACTGGGCAACAACCAGTTTAAGGTAGGCAATACTACTTACAGCGATGTGTTTCTTTCATCCACCTTTGGGTTTCTCAGCGCCGTTTCTCCTACCGGCGGTAGCTTGCAATTCAGATTTAACCAAGACATTTTACCTGCTACCACCGGCACGTTTAAAGTGGTGGTGAACCCCGATGCCAACGATGAAATTCAAATAATAGCTTTGAGCAACGTGGGTGGAACTACTAAGGCTTATACTGCGGGATATGTGTCGGGGCAAAACGCAACCGTAACAGTAACCGGCGGCAAGTTCAAGTTGCAGTTTGATAATGTGAGCGCCAGAAATCAGCTTGACTCTACTGAGACTGTACCAGTGTCTGCAAATATTTCTCAGGATTAATTTCAGCTCATCTTCACTTTTATACTACCGGGTGTTTGCAAAAGCATCCGGTTTTTTTATTAAACTGCATTACATCAGCTTATGATTCAAACCACCACATGGCACCTAAGAACACTAAACCTCGCATTGGCGTTCACTTCTCTTTGCGTGTATTTAGAATGGGGGAAAGATAACAGCACCCTATTATTGTTTGCCGAGGCGGAAGTTATCAAACGCTTGTTTACCGATCCTTCATCTGCACTCCATCCATTCACCATCATTCCACTCCTGGGTCAGTTGCTGCTGCTAATAAACACAGGGCGTCGCCGGCCAGGCAAACTGCTTACCTACATAGGCATGGCATGTATCGGCATTTTGGTTTTGTTTGTTGCATTTATTGGTGTGCTTGCTCTCAACATCAGGATCGTCGCTTCTACCCTTCCCTTTCTCATTACTTCGGTAATAGTTTTGCGCTATTATTGGCTACGCAAAAAGCAGGCTCGGATAAAAGAAAAAGGTTGACCCTTTAAGCCAACCTCTACTTTCATCTGCTTTCTCAAATTTTTACTGCAACACCAGTTTCCTTGTTATTTTTTCTCCGTCTGCTTTTATCTCTGCAAGGTACAGACCGGGAGGTAGCCGGCTTACATCTATACTTTCTGAAAAACGGGTGCCTGCATTCGCATAAGTATGCTGCCAGACCACTGCACCGGTGACATTGGTAAGCATAACCGAAAGCTCTTTGACCGACTTACCCGCATCCCATTGCAGCGTTACTTTATCTGAAGCAGGGTTTGGATAAAGCTGCATGTCTTTTAAACCTGATACACTACCCACGCTATTGGGTGCCATATCAAGACCGATAAGGTTGATGTATGCAGGATTGCCGGGAGGATTCCAATTGCTGTTATAAGGGGGACTAGCAATGCTTACATAACTCCTTAGTATTTGTTTATAGGAGACCGTAAATAGATATGGGAGTGTATGAATGCCTGTGGATCCAGAGTCTTGAGAAAATTCAACTAACAAATTTCCCGTTCCATTATATTGAAAAGGTGTTTGTAGGGTAAACTTAATCCAGTTGCCGCTGTCTATTGGTGTAGTGGGCACAAACAGTGGTGTATAAAACACCGTATTGCAGGGAAAAAACACTCTGGGGAAAACACTCCACGGTATCGTATCGGGATTCGGCCCGCTTTCATTCACCGGTAAATGACACATTTTTACAGTCATATTCCGAAAAGTAATGGCATTAGGTCTGTTGACAGAAGCCTGCAAATAAACTGCCGTGATGCTGCCCGCCATAAGCCCCGGCAGCTCGACAGGTTTATACATTGATTGTATCCTACTTCCTTCTGGATAACTGAGTGGGGCACTTCCCGGTATAAGTCCCTGATGGGTAGCGGGTGGTTGCCAGATAATCTGAGGTTGCTGAGCATAGCCATTAAAAAAACAAGTGGCAAACACGAGTATGGATATAGATGAGAAGATTTTTTTCATGATTGAAATTTGAAAAGAAGAAAGCAGGTTGCCATGTGCAACCTGCTTATAATTTTATTGTTTTACGAACCTGTGAGAAGAAACATTATTGTGTCCGTTCTTCATTTGTACAATATAATATCCTGCGGCCAGTTTGCTCACATCTCCATTATCCCAGGCAATAGCTTTTATAGTGCCGGGAGAACCGTCTTCTTTCGGATAGGACTGCAGCATATCGCAGTTGATGACCACATCGTGCATATTACTGATGCCCGGCAGGTTCCAGATATTGGTTTCCGGTAAGGTGGGTTGCGCTACAATAGTTGTAGTGCTAAACATAGTGGCAAGAAGAAAAATGGTTTTGAACAGAAGAAGACTTACCCCCCCCATATTGATTTTTCGGAAATGCGCTGTAGTAGCGGCTTGCATGTGATTTCTCATAAAAAACATTTGTTTGAAAAGGTTAATTGAATAAGTTACTTCCAATCCATTTGCCATTAAAACGCGCGCTGCTTTCGAATAATAATCAGGTTTTAAAAAGATCTTTCCATAAAGGGACGGATAATAATTGAAAAAAGCAAGGGGCATCTTTGTGCCGTTGCAGGGGCATGAAAATGTTTTCTATTCCAAGGCATCCTCTTTTATATCCTTAAGCATTTGCCGGTAAGCCTTATCAAGCACGGCAGAAAAAGTGCTGCCCTCTTTGCGCCGCTTGTCTGCACTTGTGCGGGAAATTGTGGTCAATATCATTTTGCCATCATCGTCCATAGTAAGGTGTATATCGCAAAGGGAAAGCAGATGACGCAGCTTGGTGGCATTTCTCATGCCTTAAAGATAATCAGCACAACTACTCTAAGCGAGGCATCGGAGAGCCTAAAAAACTTTAATCGTACTTCGCTTCCAGCTTACCCATTTCAGGAATCAGTCTGGCATAAATACTGTCGAGGTCTTCAGGGTTTTGCTTGTACCAATCAAGGCTTTCCTCAAACTGCTGCTGGGTGATATTGTGATGTTGAAAAACGGAGCGGTAAAACACCGCAAGCGAATCGAGATTGCGCTCGGTATTTCTCTTTGTGCTATCGGAGTGCAGTGCCGTACTGTAGGATTCTGCAAGATGAATATCGAACAGAATTTGCTGCATTTGCTGTGGAGCAATATGCGCAGTCTCTTTCTGCCGGCAGGAAAAAAGCAAGATAAACAGACTGCAAAAGGCAAATAGTTTTCGACTCATTGCTACTTGTTCAGGGCCTGATATTTATTTACGTTGGGCACATCCATAGAGGAGAGCATAGCCACATAAGATGCACGTTGTTCCTTCGGAAGCTGACTTACCACTCTCGCCAGTTCATCGCTTTTTGCATTGAAGAAAAATTGCAGCAATATAGAAGTGGGATTTTCTTTGTTCACCTGATTAAGCTTTGGAATACCCGAAAGAATTTTTTGCCTTGCCTCTTCAGGACTTGCCGCCATTTTATCGAAACCTTCGCGGTGCATGGTATAGAAATAATTACGCACTTCCTGAAAACGCGGGCTTAATATTTGGTCAACAATCCAATAGCGGTTTCTGTTTCCTTCCACTGCTTTCCATCCTGCAATTCCTTTTTCTTCAGGAGCATTGTTCACTACATTTTGTGCGCGTTTAAAAAAAGCAGAACCTCCATTGGGCGAAAAGCTATCGTAGTCAAGCCCTAAAACCAGATAAGCATAATAAGCAAGAATAGCCGTGATGTTGGAAGCCATAGGATCGTTTGCCACCACTCTGTTATCATCGAACTGAAAAGGCGTGAACTGCGAATAGCGGAAGACCACATCTTTATCCACAAAGTTTACAATAGGACTGGTGTAACTGGCATTGAAAACCGGACGCGAAGATTGTATGGTAAGCGTAGCGCCATAGAGGTCATCATCAGTTGCTTTGCTGGTAAGGTTCAGCATGATGTTTACATCTATCCGCTCGTTGGCGGCATATTCTTCGGTAGTCCATTTGCGCGTATTCATAAAGTCGGCAATGGATTTTTCCATAGTGGAAAACACCTGCTTGTCCACATTGAGAATTGCAGCGCTCAACACTTTTACTTTACAATTAAATTCCTGAGCATTTGTGCTAACACAAAACGCTGAGAACAAGACGATGCTAAATAATTTCTTCAACATAATTCGATTCGATGATGTGGTTTACAATTGCCGTTGCTGCTTCTTTTTTCGACTGCAAGGGCAAAGTAATATGCGCTCCGTCGCGGTAAAGTAAGGTTACTTTATTTGTGTCGTGCCCAAAACCTGCACCTTCATCTTTCAGGGAATTGAGCACAATAATATCGGCATTTTTTTCTCTCAGTTTCTTCAAAGCATTCTCGTGTTCGTTGTTTGTTTCAAGTGCAAAACCCACCAATAACTGTTGCTCTTTTTTCATTGTTCCAAGCGTAGCGAGAATATCATTTGTCTTCTTCAATGCTAACTGTAACGTATCGTCCTGCTTCTTTATTTTCTCAGGAGCAACAACGACCGCGCTATAATCCGCCACGGCAGCAGCTAAAATGCTTATCTGCGTTTCAGGAAATACAGACATGCAGGCTTCATACATTTCTGCGGCACTCTCTATTTTTATGGTAGTAACATTCGGATGATAGGTGTGTAAATGAGACGGACCTAAAACCAGAGTTACAGTTGCGCCTTTATCTGCAAGCGCTTCGGCAAGTGCAATTCCCATTTTACCGGTTGAAAAATTACCAATGAAACGAACAGGATCTATTCTTTCATAAGTAGGCCCGGCTGTTACCAAAGCCTTTACACCCTTCAGTGGCTTATTTCCCTGGGTTACAAAATAGCGTTCCAGAAAAGCTACCATTTCTTCCGGCTCTCTCATTCTTCCTTCCCCTACAAGACCGCTTGCCAATTCCCCATTTGCCACGGGGAGAATGGTGTTTCCATAACTGCGTAGCTTCTGAATATTCTGCTGTGTACTTTGGTGCAGCCACATATCCTCGTCCATAGCAGGCGCTACAAACACGGGACAAATGGCGGAGAGATAAACTGCACAAACAAGGTTGTCACAAAGTCCGTTGGCCAGCTTTGCTAAAGTATTTGCACTGCATGGTGCCACCAGCATTGCATCTGCCCAGCGACCCAATTCTACATGATTATTCCATGCACTGCCATCATTCACATTGCTATGAACAGGATGCTGTGAAACCGTAGCCAGGGAAAGCGCACTCACAAACTCCTCAGCCGATGGCGTGGTAATCACCTTCACTGTAGCGCCTGCTTTTATGAGCAAACGAACAAGCTGCGGTGTCTTATAAGCGGCTATGCTTCCGGTAACTGCAAGGACAATTTTTTTACCTGCTAATGGCATGGAAAACGTTTATTGGCAAGCCTTTAAAGGCTCGCTGCAAGGTACTGATTTTTTAAAATGCAGTTTAGGTCTGAATTGGGATTAGAGTGTCTGAATTAGGATTTAGAGATTTGAGTGTCTGAACGGGGATTTGTGGGATTAGTGGATTAGCAGGATTTCTTAATCTCATAATCCCAAATTGTCTGAACCATGATTTATGAGATTACTTTGATTACCATGATTGCCTAATCTCATAATCCCATTCATCCTACGAATCTCAGTTCAGACAAATTCGTTACGTCATTGCGACCGCGAGGTAAACTGTCTGAATCAGGATTAGAGGGATTGGTGGATGGTCAGGATTGAATCTCATAATCCAAAATTGTCTGAACTCTCGCGCTAGTGGTACCAACACGGCACAGTCCGCCCGCCACAAGCCTTCGCTAAGGATTACACTGAGCGAGGTATTGTTTCTTTGCAATTTTATACCAATTGTGGGGTATGCCTTCAAAGTCAAATGTTTCAATCAATTTTAGTCCCGCTTTTCTTAATACATTGTTTGAACCAGCGTTTTCAACGTTTGCCATTGCATAAACTTCCTCAGTATTCAGTTGCTCAAACGCATATTCTAAAAAGGCAAACGCAGTTTCTGTTGCATATCCTTGTCCCCAATATTTTGCTTTTAACCTGTAACCCAGGTCGTAATAATTTACAAGGTTGTTCGTTTTTTCGGTCATGAATTTCAAGCCAGACCAACCCATAAAATCATTGGCCTTCTTGTCTATTATCGCCCACCTCCCAATTCCATTGTCTTTATATTGTTGCCTAATGAAATCTATTACTTCAATTACTTGTTGTTTACTTGTTACAGGCTTGTTTCCAATATACCTGTGAACTTCCGGGTCTGAGTCAAGCTCAAACATTCCATCAACATCTGTCGGAAGCAATTCTCTTAAAATAAGTCTTTCAGTCTCGATAAATGTTTTCATTTAACTACTGTTATTCTTAGTGTTGTTGTCTATCTCTCTACTTGCGCGAGTTTGAGGCGCTGTTTTGTGCGCTGCAACTCGTGCCTCGATTACTATGCAGTCTAAGACTGCTTTTTTAAGAAGACATGAGAGCGCTACGCTAACGCTTGCGCTAGTGGATTTTAAGACCGAACCCTGCCTTACTGAGCGTTCTTATTCTTTTTCATGATAAAGATAATTCCGTCGGTGCCACCAGTACCATTAGCGGAAAAAGTAAGTTCCTGGGTATTTATTAGTTCAAATTGTTGCTCTGCCATGTAGTTAAGCACCGCAGCAAACGATTTCTTATTGGTGAGGTATTCAGAATATTCCTTTCCCGCTTTCACTTGTTCTGGACTATCTCCAAAATCAACTTCTACTATAAGCTTTTTAGAAAACAACTTACCCTGAACCCAAACGAAGGCATAAGAAAATGATTCTGTATCGGTTTTGGGAAGTTTCTTTTGAGCAGAAGATGTTGTTGATGTAAACAGTATTACACCAAGCAATATCAGTAGGAAGACAAATTTTCTCATGGCTTTAATTTGATGCTGTTGCACGCTAACTCGCGCTAGTGGTGGGAACGTGCAGAAAAGAATTACTTTTTACAATGGCATTTCATCATAGGTTCGACCATTTAAAAGACGTCCTGCCGCTTTTTTATTTCGACCTCCCCATTGTTTGAAGAAAAAAGCTACTCCAGCATTTGCACATTGCTCCTGAATATCCAATACCCATTCTGGATTCATAGGTCTTGGCTTGTGCCCGCTCTCTCCCCCTACAATAACCCAATCAATTTTCTTGAGTGGTAAATTTGGCAAAGCACCTATAAGTGGTTCAAGGGAAAGGAATTTGACCTTTGCTCTGGTCCGCCTTAGAAAATTAATTCTATCAACTACTTTATCGTTCTCTACAGAAACACCCATCCAAATATTGTGCGTCCATTTTAACTCCTTATGAACTTCCAACAGTCGCTCTGCTCGTTTTGTCAACACTTGAAACACGTGCTGCGGATTGTCATTCATAACATGAAACACTTCTTTAATAAAAGATAGTGAGACATCTTCATGAAACAAATCACTCATAGAGTTTACGAAGACAACTTTTGAAGAACTCCACGTATAGGGAATAGTTAGCGTATCAGGATGAGTTCGAACTTTGAAACCGTCCTTATATTTTTCTTGCCCCATACCTTGCAATCTTCTTGTCATTACTTCAGCGTAGCAAAATTTACAACCTGCCGAAATCTTTGTGCAACCGGTTGTTGGATTCCAAGTCAACTCGGTCCATTCAATTGAAGAGTTTGCCATTAGGTAAATGAGAGTTTACAATCTTTAATAAGTAATACCGATTTTTTATGGATTTTATCGTCAGTGAAGTTAGATAACAACCTATTTTCTTCTACCAATCTTCGCAAAGCTTCAGTATAGTGGCTGCGGCTATATAAGTTACTTGTATGTAGCTTTTCGAACAAATCATAGGCTGTGATTTTCTTTCCTTTGTATGCTTTGTAAATGTCTTCCTTCAGCTTGTCGATGTTTAGTGAGTTTAAGTCAAACAATTCATTAACCGGCTTTTCAAATTTTTTCGCATCGAATGTATAAGTGTTTATTCCATCAAAGACAGTTCCCACATTTGCAAAGTCGTTGTATGTCGTTTTAATCAGATCATATCCTCTAGACCCTTTTGTTAAATGAAGTATGTAGTGACTGGTTGCATCGACATCTTCCTCTTGAAATTTGAAGGCGGTATAATACAATTCGCCGCCAAGTAAACCTTTGTACTCATTGCCCAAACAGTCAATGATAAGGCTCAGCCTTTCAGAAACGGTGGATTTATATCTTCTATCTAGCCTAATTTTTTCTAGTGTGGTTGGGAACAAATCTCTCATCAGTCCATCAAATTTGTCATTTTCCAAAGCTGGATGTATCCTTTTTGTGTTTACAAATAAAAAGATTTCATTTCCCCAATTTTTCAAAAATTCTACTAATACTTTTGTTTCTATTCCCTTATATCCAAATGGATCAATAAATAGTAAGGAAGGATATTCATTCTTTTTTTCTGAATGAGTGTTTTTCATTAGAAAGTCTGTTATCTCTTGACATTCACCAACAGTACTTTTGCCGAAATGCGGTTTATGAGCAAATGCATCGTGCTCAAATTCTTTTTCAAAATTTGCTTTCAATATATCCGAATAAGTGTTGTCATTGAAGATCAACCAAACCCCGGTTTTAAGATCAATATCTTTTTGGCAATGCTTTCCAATCAATATGGGTGTTGAGATGTTACCATCGTTGTAGACTCCCGGACCAGCAAACAGGTCAATATATCTAACAGCCTTAGGCTGATATTTTCTTGTTATTATCTTACAATAACTCGGAAAATATTCAGATACAATACTTGCTTTGATTTTTGAAGAGATTGTTTGCTTCTCGAAGAATTGGTTTTCTTTCATTGAAAATTCTCTTATAATATGCAAAGTACAACTTTGCTAAATTTATTATACCCTTAAAAATGGTATTTATAAGCCTGCCCGAAGGGCGGAAGGGTTATTACGCCTAAATAGCCAGCACCAAACAAAAGCAGCGCTCGCGCGCTGCCTTTCAACTATCAACCCTCTGCTATCAACTCACCAAATGGCAAATGGGATCGCTCCAATCGCTCTTCATGCTTTGGGAGCCAAGTGCACGGACACGAAACCAATATTTCTTACCTGTTTCAAAGCCTTCGAGCACGGCATTGGCACCGCTGTTGTAAGTGCCGTTATGCCATTGCGTTCCGGTTATCGGGTCGGGGCAATACTCCACTGCATAGCTCTTCGCATTATGCGCACCTTTCCATCGCAGTTTTATGGTGCCGGTATAAGGGCTTTCTGCCATCATATCTATCGGCGCAGCGAGGGTATCGTACCGACGCGGGCCGCGCACCGCAGCCACCATACCCGCAAGGTGAATGGTAGCCTCATTGCCTTTAGCTATTCCGTCCACATACCAGCTTAGTTCGCGCAGTTCGTTTTCTACTATCACACGCTGCTGGTCGCGAATTACACGGGCTGCAATGCCGCCGGTCAGCAGGCCTTGCTCTGCAAGCTCCAGTGCTTCTACGTCGGCAAGGAAGGCAGGCATAGCAACGGGTGGTGTGGGGAATGTGGTACTGTTTTCCGCCATGCTGGTGCGCACACCTCTGGCAAAAATTACAAGCGCGGCTGCACTCATCTTGTGCAGACTCAATGCTACTTTTCTCATGATACTGTTTTTATTTAATGATGAAATGAATTGAAAAGAATGGATGGCATAGCCATGATGGCGGTGCCGCTAAATTCCTGTCGCGGACTGCCACGGCAGCGATTGAGCAGGTTTGCTTGCAGCACGCATACTATATCCGTTTGTGCTATAAAGCAATCATGCTTCTCAGCAACCACCCTTGATTTTCCTGAATCATTACCAAAATTGCCAGAAGGATTAACCAACTTACCTAAAGCACACTTTACAATAACTAAAGCCTTCGGCGATGCAACTAATGCACTACTCGCATTGCCTAAGCCATTGGCTACCACATTTACTGTCCTGTCAACCGTCATTAATGCCTTGCCTGCATACACGAGTACACTGGCTACTGTATTGTGGATACAGATGACCGTTTCTAAAGCTTTAGTTACCGTCACTAAAGGCTTCGGTGCGGTGCAATGTGCATTAGTTGCAGCAGGTAGTGCATAATGTGTGTGGTTTTGCGCTTTGGGTGAAGCGGCAAGTGCCTGCGGGAATAATATGGAGCCAAAACCAGCCATAACTAATGAAAAACAAAGCTCCGGCAACCATAAATGCACTGCAATAGAGGAATACATCATAAATCAGGAGGTGTCCTATCAAAAGAAGTGGAGGTAAGACCTCAATTTTTACAAAAAAGATACCTTATTGAATAGTTTCTACTTATATTTATAAAGCGTTCTGTTTATCACCAGGCAATCAATAAGCATAGCGCACATATTTGGCAATTCTTCGGACAGTCCGAACAAAACACCTTTTATGAACCT